>JANOYK010000493.1:0-5639 GCA_031428855.1 Burkholderiales bacterium
CGCAGGCACAGGCAGCAGCACAGGCACAGGCAGCAGCACAGGCAGCAGCACAAGCAGCAGCACAGGCAGCAGCACAGGCACAGGCAGCAGCACAGGCAGCAGCACAGGCAGCAGCACAATCCGCCGCACAGGCTGCGGTAAAACCCGCATCAGCGCCGGCCTCGCAAAGCATTGCCGAGATTACCTCGGCAATTGAGCAGTGGCGTGCCGCGTGGTCGGCGAAAAATCCATCCGCCTATCTCGCGTTTTATGCCGCCGACTTCAAGCCTGCCAGTTTGACGCGCCCGCGCTGGGAGGCGCAGCGGCGCGAGCGGCTTACCAAGTCGGCATTCATTTTTGTCAATTTGTCCGATGTGCAAATCACGCTCAACGGCGGCACCAGCGCCACTGCGACCTTCACGCAGCAATACGAGTCGGAGATGTTGAAAGAGACTGGCCACAAAACCCTGGCGCTGGGCAATTACGGCGGCCAATGGCTGATCCGCGAAGAAACTTTCAAGGAAAAGTAATCATGTCAAACGCAGCCCAAAAAATGCGCATTGCCGTAGCCGGCGCGTCAGGCCGGATGGGCCAGATGCTGATCGAAGCGGTGCTGGCCGCGCCCGATATGCAGCTTGCCGCTGCGCTCGATGTGGCCGCGTCGCCTGCCATCGGCCAGGACGCCGGCGCATCGCTGGGCCGTGTCACCGGCTGCGCGGTGCGCAGTGACATTGACACGGCGTTGAAACAGGCCGACTTCCTGATTGACTTCACCCGGCCCGAGGGCACGCTGCATCATCTGGCGGCGTGTGCGCGCGCGCAGGTGAAGATGATTATCGGCACCACCGGGTTCGACGCGGCTGGCAAGAGCGCCATTGCCGCTGCCGCGCAGCGCACTGCGATCATGTTCGCGCCCAACATGAGCGTCGGCGTCAACCTTACGCTCAAGCTGCTCGAACTGGCGGCCAAGACGGTGCCGACCGGCTATGACGTTGAGATCATCGAGGCGCACCACCGCATGAAGGTCGATGCGCCCTCGGGCACTGCGCTGCGCATGGGCGAAGTGGTGGCGCAAGCGATGGGGCGCGACCATGACAAGGTGGCGGTGTATGACCGCAAGGGCGAAACCGGCGCGCGCAAGGACGCGTCGATCGGTTACGCGGTGGTGCGCGGCGGTGATCTGGTCGGCGACCACACCGTGATGTTTATCGGCATGGGCGAGCGTATCGAAATTTCGCACCGGGCGTCGAGCCGCATGACCTATGCGCAGGGCAGTCTGCGCGCCTGCCGGTTTTTGCGTGACCGGCAGACCGGCCTGTTCGACATGCAGGATGTGCTCGGACTGAAATAGGCAGCGGCCTCATGCGCCCCCCACGCGCTCTCCAATGCGCCGCCGCATGTGCCTCTTTCTTGCCTGCTGCCGCTGCGCCCGCGCGCCTGCTGCGAAGGGGCGCGCGGACCTGGGCGGTATGGACGGTATGGATGGCATCGGCGCTGTGCGGCCTGACATTGCTTGCCGCCCCCGCCGCGTGGGCGCAGCGCACCTCCACCGGCACCGGCTTTTTCATCACTGAGGACGGCTACTTCATCACCTGCTTTCATGTGGTGGTCAACAGCGGCAAGATCACGCTGCGCAACCTCAAGGGCGAGACCTTCGAGGCGCGCGCGATTGCGGTGGACCGCACCAATGACCTGGCATTGCTCAAGGCCGAGAAGCGTGATGGCGTGCGCTTCAAGCCCTTGCCGCTGGGCGCGTCGGGCGATGTGCGGCGTGGCGCAGCGATTGTGACGATGGGCTTTCCCAACATCAGCCAGCAAGGCATCGAGCCCAAAGTCACCGACGGCATCATCAACAGTTTTTCCGGTGCCAACAACGACCCGCGCGTGTTCCAGATCAGCGCGCCGATCCAGACCGGCAACTCGGGCGGCCCGCTCGTCACGATGGACGGCAGCGTAATCGGCGTGGTTGCGTCCAAGCTCGACGCGCAGGCGATTGCGCGCCAGACTGGCGACATTCCGCAAAACGTCAACTATGCGATCAAGTCGCAGTACGTGCATGACATGCTCGACAAGGTGGCGGCACAGATACCGGCGGTGCGCGACAGTCTGGCGCGGCCGCTGCCGGGCGACAAAGCCCGCGTGGCCGATGTGGTGCCGGCGCTCGAGGATGCGATTGCGCTGGTGCTGGCCACGCCTGCCACCGCCACACCGGCCGCCGCGTCAGCAGCGCCGCGCGCGGCGGAAGAGGTTCAAAATGACACCGGTCGCCGACCGGAGAGTGGCTCCCAGAGCGGATCACAAGGCATTGGTGCGGTGAAACCGGCTCCCAGTGCGCCTGTGGGGCCGCTGGCCCGTCAGGATTCTGCGCCACAAGCGCCACCACAGCTGTCGTCACCAGCGCAGCAGCCCGATGCCAGCCCGGACGCGCGCCAGCAGCGCATGGGCCGCATGGTGGCTGAATACCGCCAATTGCAGCAGCAGCTTAACCGCCTCAACTTTGACGAACTCACGCTGCTCAATCAGGCCAACATGCTGCGCATGATGCTGCGCTTCGATCAGGGCGGCACCGGGCAGCGGCAAGCTGACCTGACCGCGATCCAGCGCCGCCTCGACGACATCGGCACCCACAAGGCCGAGACCGTCAAGCGCATGAACGAACTCGCGCTCGAATACCGGCAGTTGCAGCCGCAGGGTGGCGCATGAAGCCGCACGCCGGTGTACGCGCAAACACAAGCGCAAACATCAGCACGAACACACGCACCAACACACGCACCAACACCGGCACCCACACCAGCAAGCCCGCGCACGCGCCCACACCGCTTAAGCCCCAATCCCAATGACACTTTTTTCCAATTGGCCGCTGCTCGCGGCGATCATTTTTATCGCAATGGGCGTCGCCTTCGCGCATCAATCGTGGCTCAAGCTGCGCACCTGGCCGCGGGTCGAAGGCGTGGTGGTGGCGCTGGTGCGCGTGACCGTGACCAAAAACCCGGAGATCGAATACCGCGACGCGGCCGGGGTGGCGCACCGCTTCGTGTCGCGCATGCCGTATCACCAGCGCGTGAAAGTGGGCGACAAGCTGATGGTGGCGGTCAACCCGGCCGATCCGGCTGAGGCCGAGCGCGTCACCTGGATCACCGCTGTGGTGATGCCGCTGATGATGGTGGCCTTTGGCGTAATTGTGGTGCTGTTCAATCTGGGGCTGACCTAAGTGAGCCGTGCTGGCGCGGGCAGCGCTGCCGGCAGCGGCACGGCCATACCGGCCGCCGCCGCGCGCGATGAAGCAGTGGTGTGCGTCCATGGCTTGTGGCTGTCCGGTTTTGCCACACGCTACTGGCGCGTGCATTTGGTGCGGGCCGGCTTTGCCGCCTGTTCGTTCTCGTACCCGAGTGTGCGCGCGCGCCTGGCGCACAACCGCGCCGCCCTGCTGCGGTTTGTCGCAGCGCTGCCGCAGCAGCGGATTCATTTCGCCGGTCACAGTCTGGGCGCGGTGACGATTGTGTCGATGCTCGACGAGCAGCAGTGGCGCTTGCCCGGCAAAACGCTCGGCCGCATCGTGCTGGCCGGGCCGCCGTTTCAAGGCACCCATGCCGGCAAAACGCTGGTGGACTGGAAAAATTCGCACGCGGTGCTCGGCGGTGTCGGCAAGGCATTGGCCGGAGAAGCGCTCCAGGACTGGCTTTCAGGGCAGCGCCCGATTGTGCCTGCCGATGTTGACTTGGGCGTGATCGCGGGTGACGCGAATATCGGCATGGGGCGCGTGATCGCGCCCGGATTGCCCAAGCCGCATGACGGCACCGTCAGTGTCGCCGAGACGCGCGTCACTGGCGCGCGCGAGCATATCGTGCTGCCGGTCAGTCACACCACCATGCTGATGTCGCAGCAGGTGGTGCGGCGCATGATCCGGTTTTTTGAGTCGGGCACGTTTGGCCCCGCTGGCCCCGCTGGCCCCGCTGGCTGAGGCGGCGAGTGCCGGCCGCCCACATCACACAAGCACGCTGCGCCCGCGCCGCCGCCGCACTGTGCGCCGCGGCGCTGCTGTCCGGCTGCAGCGCGGTGTCTTACTACTGGCAGGCGTTTAACGGGCAAATGGAACTTGGCCGCCGTGCGCAGCCGGTGGAGCAAGTGCTGGCGGGCAGTGACGCCAGTGCTGATCTCAAACGCAAGCTCGCCTATGCCCAGCGCGCGCGCGATTTCGCCAGCGCCGAACTGGGGTTGCCCGACAACCAAAGTTATCGCCGCTACGCCGACGTGCAGCGTCCCTATGTGGTGTGGAATGTGTTCTCCGCGCCTGAACTCGCGCTCACGCTCAACACCCATTGTTTTCCGGTGGCCGGCTGTGTGCCGTATCGCGGCTACTTTGCCGAAGACGCGGCGCAGCGTGAGGCCACCGCGTTGCGCGCAGCGGGGGACGACGTATACGTCGGCGGTGTGCCAGCCTATTCGACGCTGGGCTGGTTTGATGACCCGCTGCTCAATACCTTCATGCACTCGCCTGATCTGGAAATTGCGCGCCTGATCTTTCACGAACTCTCGCACCAGGTGGCTTATGTGAAAGACGATGCCACCTTCAACGAATCGTACGCGGTGGCGGTGGAAGAGGAGGGCATGCGGCGCTGGGCCGCTGCGTATGCCACGCCGGAGCAGCGCGCGCAATACGAGCGCCTGCGCGCGCGCCAGCATGCATTGGTGGCGCTCCTGCTGCGCGGCCGCGCGCGGCTGGACCCGGTGTATGCCGGGGACGCCGGTGCTGCGGAAAAACGCGCCGGCAAAACCGCCGCCATCAACGCGCTCAAGGCTGACTACGCCGCGGTGAGCGCTGGCTGGGGCCTGACTGAACCGGAGCGCCAGCGCTACGATGAATGGTTTGCGCGTGACCTCAACAACGCCCGCCTCGGGTCGGTTGCGGTCTATACCGATCTGGTGCCGGCCTTCACGCGCTTGCTCGCGCGCGAACGTGGCAACATGCCGGCATTTCACGCGCGTGTGCAGGAACTGGCGGCGTTGCCGCGCGCGGAACGGCGTTCGCGTCTTGCTGCCATCCCCTGACAAAGGAATCAACATGTCTGTCCGCACCCTGACTACCCTGACTACCCTGACCAACCGCATCGCCCGCATCGCTGCGCGGTCTGCGCGCTCTACCCTGTTTGCACTCGGCGCGCTGTGCGCCGCACCGGCCCTGGCCCACCACGGCTGGAGCGAATACGACGCCAACACCACCCTCACGCTGACCGGCACCATCGTCGAATCCAGATATCAAAACCCGCACGCGACGGTGCGTTTCAAATCCGGCAACAAAACCTGGTTCGCCTGGCTTGCCCCGGTGACACGCATGGAAGCGCGCGGCCTCACCGGCGAGATGGTCAAGGCTGGCGCAACCGTCACGCTGGTGGGTTACGCCAGCACCACAAAAAAAGACGAAATGCGGGTCGAGCGCATTATTGTTGATGGCAAAACCACCGAGTTGCGCTAAGTTGCCAATGCGGTGAGGGCCGCGCCGCCCCAACAATGGAACTTGCCCAGGCCATCCACCAATTGCCGCTCGCAGTGTTTCTGCGCAGCAACGCGCTCGCCTATCCGCTGGCCGAGTCGGCCCATCTGGTGTCGATCGCGCTGCTGTTCGGCTCCATCGCCGTGGTCGATGCGCGCATTCTTGGCCT
>JANOYK010000494.1:0-5223 GCA_031428855.1 Burkholderiales bacterium
GTATCCCGGCTCACCACCACGGCGAGGCCCAGGTTGAGCGCATTGCGATAAAACAAACCGGCATACGACTCGGCAATCACGGCAGCCACACCGAGCAGTTTCAATGCCTGCGGTGCCTGCTCACGCGACGAGCCCACACCAAAGTTGCGCCCGCCCACCACCACGTCGCCCGGTTTTACCGTCACGGCAAATTCGGGGCGCACACTCTCCAGACAATGCGTGGCAATTTCCTCGATGGCGAACTTCATGTACTTGCCGGGGGCAAGCACATCGGTGTCAAGGTTGTCACCGAGTTTCCAGGCGCGGCCGGTCATAGCATGCCCCTCGGATCCGCAATCCGCCCCGCCACCGCACTCGCGGCCACGGTGTACGGCGAGGCCAGAAACACCTGGCTCGACACCGCGCCCATGCGGCCCTTGAAGTTGCGCGCCGTTGAGGAGATGACGCGCACGTTTTCGCCGAAGCGCTCGTCGCTGTAGCCGGCGCAGACGCCGCAGGCGTTGGGTAGCACGCGCGCGCCCGCATCCACCAACACCTGCATCACGCCCTCCGATGCGGCAATCGCTTGATCCTGCTTGGACGCGGGTGCCACCAGCAATTGCACGTTGCTCGCCACGCGCTGGTTGCGTAACACCGATGCCGCTGCGCGCAGATCCACCAACTTGGCACCAGTACACGCGCCGATGTAGGCCACATCAATCACTTCGTTGTATGTGCTCACGCCATGCGAATTGGCCGGGCTGTGCGGCGCGGCTACCTGCGGTTCGAGTGTGGTGGCGTCAAACACCTGGCGCTCATCAAACGGTGCATCAGCGTCGCTCTGCCAGGTGTCGATGTCAACATCACGCGCCCCCGCTGTTTCCAAAAATTGCCGCGTCGTCTGGTCCGCCGCGATCAGGCCCACCTGCCCGCCCAGCTCGGCTGTCATGTTGGCGAGCGTCATGCGCTCCTGCATCGACAGTGCGCGAATCGCGCTGCCGCCAAACTCCACCGCCTGATAGCGCCCGCCGTCCAGGCCGAATTTGCCGCACAGAAACAGCATCATGTCTTTGGCGGTCACGCCGGCGCCAAGCACCCCATCCCACTGCATCAGAATCGTCTCGGGCACACGCAGCCAGATTTCGCCGGTGACTACTACGCCCAGCATTTCGGTCGCGCCGACACCAAACATGTAGGCCCCAAACGCGCCGCCGGTGGGCGAATGTGAATCGCCGCCGACCGCGAACAGGCCGGGTTTGAGGTGGCCCTTCTGCGGCAGCACCACATGGCAAATACCTTCGCCGTCGTAAAAGTTTTTGATCTGGTTGGCACGCGCCCAATCGCGCGTGATCTGCAAAATCTTGCGGCTGTCGTGGTCCCAGCCCGGCACGTAGTGGTCGGTGATGAGCACGATCTTGTCGCGATCCCACACGCTTGCCCCGAGCCGTTCGAGCATCGGTGCCAGACGGCGCGGGCCGGATGAGTCGTGAAACATCGCGAGGTCCACCTTGCAGGTGACAATCTCGCCGGGAGTAACGTGCGGTTTGCTGGCGGCTTTGGCCACCAGTTTTTGCGCCAGTGTCTGTGCTGTCGAAGCTGCCATTGCTGGTCTCTTTGGTTTGCTGGTGTGTGTATAACGCCATCTTAACCACTGCTGCCCTCGCTCTCTCGGCACTCGCTCTCTTGGCACTCCCGCAGGCCTGCCAAAGACAGCATAATCACCGTCGATGCAAGCGCCATCCCGGATCACCCCGGCCACCAACCCAGTCCCCAGCCCAGTCCCACCACCAACCATGCAACCACTAAAAGGCATCCGCGTACTCGACCTTTCCAAAGTCCTGGCCGGCCCGCTGTGCGGCCAATACCTTGGCGAGCTCGGTGCTGACGTGACCAAGGTCGAGCCAGTTGGCAGCGGCGACGACACGCGCGCCTGGCAGCCGCAGCAGAGCGGGCAGTCGGCCCATTTCTTCTCGGTCAATCACAACAAGCGCAGCCTCGCTGTCGATTTGAAAAGCGCCGAGGGGCGCAAGGTGGTGCATCGCTTGGCTAAGCGTGCCGACATCGTGCTGCAAGGTTTCGGCGGCGGCACTGCGGCCAAGCTGGGGGTTGATTACGACACCTTGCGCGCCATCAATCCGAAGCTGATTTATTGCGAAGTGTCGGGCTATGGCCGCGATGGCCCGCTCGGCAACGCGCCCGGTTACGACGTGATGCTGCAAGCTTTCAGCGGCATGCTGAGCACCATGGGTGTGCCGGGGGGGGACTTCGCGCGTGCGAGTTTTTCACCGGTCGATCTGGGCACCGGCATGCACGCGCTCAGCGGCATTCTTGCCGCGCTGATCGAGCGTGGCAAAACCGGCGAAGGCATGTATCTCGAAGTCTCGCTGCTCGACACCGCGCTCGGCATGATGGGTTACGTCGCGCAGAACTACTGGTTTACCGGCAAGACGCCGCAGCCGATGGGCACCGGCCACCCGGCGATGGCACCGTATCAAGCCTTCAAGGCGTCGGACGGCTCGCTCATGATCGGTGTCGGCAATGAGGCGCAGTGGCGGCGCTTTTGTCCGGCAGCAGGGCTCGATGCCTTGCGTGACGATCCAGACTTCGCGACCAACGCCGTGCGCGTCAAGCACCGCACGCGCATGGTTGAGCTGGTGCAGCGCAAAATCGAAACCCAGACGATTGCCTGGTGGCTCGATGCCATGCGCGCGGCCAAGGTGCCGTGCTCGCCGATCCACACCCTGGATCAGGCGCTCGCGCATGAGCAGGTGGCGACGCGTGATCTGATCGTCACCTCCGAGCATCCGGTGGCCGGCACGGTGCGCAACATGGGGCTGCCGGTGCGCTTTCGCGGTGAGCCGCGCAAGGCAGTGCGCACGCCGCCGCTGCTGGGGCAACACACCGGTGAAATTTTGCGTGAGGCCGGGTTTACCCAGGACGAGATTGCGGCGCTGCAGGCGAGCGGTGCGGTTGAGGTTGGCGGCGTGTGATGAAACCGGGCTGTGCGATGCCCGCGAACGCTGCCGGTCAAACCGGCGGCATCGGTAAGCCGCCGGTTTTCAATCAGCGGTCTGCCATAAAATCGTTGGTGGGTGCGGGTTTACGGAGTCCATCGGCCTGTAATGCGCTTGCACCAACACTTTCAGAAGATTGACGTTTCCGGAGAATTGTTTCATGCCAGC
This sequence comes from Burkholderiales bacterium, assembly GCA_031428855.1. GTDB lineage: Bacteria > Pseudomonadota > Gammaproteobacteria > Burkholderiales > JAEUOS01 > CANJDH01. The sequence continues at coordinate 3,162 of JANOYK010000494.1, forward strand.
AGACCCTAGGTTCGATCCACGCAATCACCGCTTGAGCGAGACGCGCTATTTCGATGATTTCACCATCGGCGAGCGTTTCGTGCTGCCCTCACGCACCATGACCGATGCGCTGTTTGCTGCCTTCTCGCTTGCTAGCGGCGATAACCATCCGGTGCATTACGACATCGAATATTGCCGCGCCCACGGCATGCCGCACATGTTGGCGCACGGGTTTCAGGTGGTGGCGCAAACCTGTCCGGGCGCGGGCATGTTCCCGCACATGGTCGAAGAATCGCTCAAGGGCTTCATCGAGCAGAGCAGCCGCTTTCTCGGCAAAGTGTTCGTCGGCGACACGCTTTACTGCGCACTCGAAATTACCGAACTGGTGCCGAACCGCAGCACCGGCGTGCTGACACTGCGCTCCACCGTGCATAACCAGCGCAGCGAACTGGTGATGGAAGGCATGCAGAAGTATCTGCTGATGAAGCGGCCTGCGGCTTGATGCGCCGGGCGTGACGCCGTGTGGATGACCGGCGCGGGCGCGGGCTGTGCCGCACGCAACGAGCGCCATTCGAGATGCAGCGCCAACCCAGCAACCCCTACCGCCCGCCCCACACCGGCTTGCGTTTTTCCACAAACGCGGTGAGTCCTTCCCTCGAATCTTCGGTGGCGATCACTGCGCTGAGCAAATTAACCGCGCCGGCCACGCCACTGCGGTAGCTGGTGTCGGTAGCGTGGATGAAGGCCGCGCGGCCCATGCGCATCAGTTGCGGCGATTTGGCGGCGAGTTGCCGCGCCAGGGTGCGCGCTGCATCAAGCACGGCGTCAGCCGGCGCGATGCGGCTGACCAGGCCCAGCGTCTGCGCTTCTTGCGCATCGAACGTGCGGCCGGTGAACAGCAGGTCAAATGCGCGGTAGCGCCCGACGATGCGCGGCAAGTGGGTGTAGTGAATCGCCGGCAACAAGCCGATGTCCATTTCCGGATAACCGAAAGTGGCGTTGTCAGCGGCGACGATCAGGTCACAGGAAATCGCCATCGACATGCCGCCGCCGCGCGCCGCGCCGGTGATGGCGGCGATCGACGGCTTGCCCAGTTTGGACTGCACGTCGTACAACTCGGAGTAAAGCTGGTTGACGGTAGCGTGGGCTTGGTGCAGCGGGCTGTTGAGGAAGGCACCCAGGTCCAGCCCGGCGCAAAAGCGCCCCGGCACGGCGCTGCCGATGATGATGGCGCGCACGTCAGCGTCAGCGCCTGCGCGCTGCAGTGTGGTGAGCAGCTCGCGCATGAGTGGCGCATCGAGCGCGTTGACCGGCGGGTTGTTGAGCAATATTTCGGCGATGTGATCGCGCACGGTGTAGTGGAGGATGGGCATGATGGCGGGTGGTGGTTGGGGTTGGTGGCTGATGGCGTGAGTGCCATCACAGAGGAAGCGGCCAGGGTAGTGGATGGCACGGCTGGCGCGGGTGCATGGTAAGTCAAACGGCAGCAACTCTCATAGTGCCTTGAACCAGGACTGCATGTCACGCGGCTGAACAAAGCAATCGAGCCGCGAGTCAGTAAACGGCGCAGTCTAAAATGAGCGCCCCGTCTCTCCGTCATGCACCATGAACCAACCCGCCGCCACCCCCGCCGCATCGCGCCCCGCAGTCCGTCCACTGGATGGCATCACCGTCATCGCGCTCGAACACGCCATCGCCGCGCCCTTCGCCACGCGCCAACTGGCCGACATGGGCGCGCGCGTCATCAAAATTGAGCGGCCACCGATCCGCAACGCCGACGGCAGCAAAAGCGGCGGCGGCGATTTTGCACGCGGCTACGACACACGGGTCAACGGCTTGGCCTCGCACTTCGTCTGGACCAACCGCTCCAAAGAAAGCCTCACGCTCGATCTCAAGCACGCACTGGCCGCGCCGGTGCTCGACAAGCTGCTGGCCAATGCCGACGTGTTGATCCAAAACCTCGCGCCCGGTGCCACCGCGCGCATGGGGCTGGCATACGGCACGCTCAAACAAAAATTTCCGCGCCTGATCGTGTGCGACATCTCCGGCTATGGGGCCGATGGCCCGCAGCGCGACAAAAAAG
>JANOYK010000495.1:0-2916 GCA_031428855.1 Burkholderiales bacterium
CTGCCTCTACGGCATGCGCCGCACCAAAGCCAAATACGGCATGGTGACCATGTGCGTCGGCACCGGTATGGGCGCGGCGGGGATTTTTGAGGCGATGTAGGCCGGAAGGTGGACCATTCCATGGCCGACGCAGTGCCACGCTTAGCAGCCATTGATGCCATGCAAGCCGCTGGTGCCGCCGGTGGCCGCCGGTGGCCGCAACCCGGCAGTTGGTCACGGCGGTGCAGCGGCTCTGCGCACTGGCTTGACGCGCGGCTTGCTGCACCGCTTGCTGCACCGCTTGGTAAATCGCTTGGTACACCGCTTGATACACCGCTTGATACACAACGGGAAGCTTCACTTACAACAAGGAAGGCAACATGAGCGATATCGACATCAGCCGCGATGGCGGCGTACTCACCATCACCTTCAACCGCCCGGCGCGCAAAAATGCCATCACCGCCGCCATGTATCAGGCGATGGCCGATGCGCTGAAGGAGGCCGATGCCGACGCCGCCGTGCGCGTGGTGCTCTTCAAAGGCGCGCCGGACATCTTCACGGCCGGCAACGACCTCGAAGACTTCATGCGCAATCCGCCATCGGGGGCGGACAGCCCGGTGTTCCAGTTTCTGTACAACATGTCACATGCGAAAAAACCGCTGGTCGCCGCCGTCACCGGCGCGGCGGTTGGCGTCGGCACCACCATGCTGCTCCATTGCGATGCAGTCTACGCGGGTGACAACGCCAAATTCACGATGCCGTTTGCGACTCTGGGCTTGTGCCCGGAAGCCGCCTCCAGCCTGCTTCTCCCGGCGATTGCCGGTTATCAGCGCGCGGCTGAAAAGCTGTTGTTCGGCGAGCCGTTTGGCGCGCAGGAAGCCAAAGACATGGGGTTCGTCACGCAAGTGCTGCCTGCTGCCGAGGTTGCCGCGCACGCGCTGGCGCGCGCGCACAAGCTCGCAGCATTGCCGGCCTCGTCGATCCGCGTCACCAAGGCCCTGATGCGCGGCGCACACCTGAAAGCGATTGAAGCGCAAATGGCAGATGAGAGCGTGCATTTTCGCAAGATGCTCACCTCGCCCGAAGCGAAGGAAGCGTTCACCGCGTTCTTCGAGAAACGCAAACCCGATTTTTCGCGGTTTGCTTGAGTTTTAAGAGGGCGGCCTGAAACCGTTGGTGGGAGCGGATGTTAGGCGCATGTCGATTTTCATCGCAATCAATCAGGAGCATCAAGCATGTCACTGAACGGTAAAACCCTTTTCATCACCGGTGCCTCACGCGGTATCGGCCTTGCCATTGCCAAGCGCGCCGCACGCGACGGAGCCAACATCGCCATCGCCGCCAAAACCACCGAGCCGCATCCCAAGCTCGAAGGCACGATCTACACCGCTGCGGCCGAGATTGAAAAGGCCGGTGGTCACGCCCTGCCGATCATGTGCGACATCCGTGATGAGGAGAGCGTCAAGGCGGCCGTCAAACAGACGATTGAGAAATTCGGCGGCATCGACATCTGCATCAACAACGCGTCGGCCATCTCACTCACCGATACGCTCAATACACCGATGAAGCGGTTCGATTTGATGTTCGGCGTCAACGTGCGCGGCACCTACATGACCTCCAGCATTTGCGCGCCGCACCTGCTCGAAGCCGCCAAGCAGGGCCGCAATCCGCACATCCTCAATCTCGCGCCACCGCTCAATCTCGATCCCAAATGGTTCAAGCACCATACCGCCTACACCATGGCCAAGTACGGTATGAGCATGTGTGTGACCGGCATGGCAGCCGAGTTCAAGGATCGCGGCATTGCGGTCAACGGCCTGTGGCCGCGCACCCTGATTGCTACCGCAGCGTTGCAGGCGATTCCCGGTGTCGATTGGAAAATGGGGCGCAAGCCGGACATCATGGCCGACGCTGCGCACATCGTGTTGTCGCGGCCCTCGGCCCACACCACCGGGCAGATTTTGATTGATGATGAAGTGCTGGCCAGTGCCGGTGTGACTGATCTCGATCACTACGCAGCGCTGGCGGGTAACCGCACATTTTTGCCGGATCTGTTTCTCGATTGATCGAGGCGGCTATGCGTTGAGGGCAAGCACCACTTTGCCCGGCAGCACGCTGCGCAGTGCGGAATGCAGGTAGCAGGTGTTTTCGGCCACTTCGAGCAGGTTTTGCATCACTGCGTCGGGCTCTTCGGCATGCAAAAACACATGGGTGTCGACCGGTTCCAGGCCGCCGCGCAAGCTGCCGTCTGCAGCGCTGCCGGCGAGCGTAAACGGCAGCGTCTGCACAAACCGGATCGCGCGCACCTTGTGGCTGCGATGCTCGATGTAGCGGGTAAATTGCGTCATGTAGCAAAACGCAATGCCGGCGGCGATGCTGGCGAGGCCGGAGGGTGCCGCATTGCTGCCGCTGCCGGCGGTGCGCTCGTCACACGTCATCCGGAATACATTGCCCACGCGCGGTGTGACCGTGGTGGCGATGACGCCGCCCGCATCGAGCAACACACTTTCGCCCGGAATCAAAATCGGCACGCGCCCTTCGGCGGACATCACCGGCGGCGGGCCGGGCGGCAGCGCGCGCTCAATGCATTCGACGGCGGTGTATGCAGATGCCGTGCCGGCGAGGGGCGCGGGCGCGGCGGCGTGGGCCTTGAACGGATCCTGCTGATCGGCCGCCGCCGACGCGGCCACGCGCGTGACCGGGCAGCGCCGGCCGTTGACGTAGAGCGCGAAGGTGTTGCGTTGCGCCTGCGCCATCAGCGCGTGAGCGGGCGATGCGGCCAGCGCGGCATCGAGCACGCGCTGCACCGCGTCGCGCGGCGCGCCCGACCGTGCGCGCACGTTCACGGTGACCGCTTCAGCGCTGCCTTCACCGGTGCCTTTGAACCACGAACCAGTGACCGCGTAATGGTTGTCGGGCGTGATGCCGGTGATGTGG
>JANOYK010000496.1:0-4563 GCA_031428855.1 Burkholderiales bacterium
GGCATTGGCGAAATACGATTGCGTCGCCAGCACCGCAAGCGGGTGGTTGAAAATACGCGACAGAATGTCGCCAACGCGCAGGCCGCCACGCGCGAGACAAATGATCTGATCAAACTGGAAACCGGATGCATGCACCTTTGCTGCCACCCGCTCGATCGCGTGGTGATAGTCGTCCCAGGAAACGTAGAGATCGGCCATGACGGTGGTTCGCTTTTGGGTTTATTTGAACGGGTGAGAGAGCACGATGGTTTCATCGCGGTCGGGGCCGGTCGACACCAGTGCAATGGGCGCGCCGCACGCTTGTTCCATGCGCCGTAAATAGTTCTGCGCATTGACGGGCAGCTTGGCGAAATCGCTCACGCCAGCCGTGCTTTGGCTCCACCCCGGCATCGATTCATACACCGGCTCGCAGGCCGCCGCGCCATCGGCGCCGGGCGGCAGCAGGTCGCAGGCCACGCCGTTCATTTTGTAGCCAATTGCAAGCTTGACGGTCTCCATGCCATCGAGCACATCAAGCTTGGTGATGCACAGGCCGCTGATGCCGTTGATCTGGATCGAGCGCTTGAGCGCGGGTACATCAAACCAGCCGCAGCGGCGCGGCCGGCCCGTGACGGAGCCGAACTCGTTGCCTTTTTTGCGCAAATGTTCGCCGGTGGCATCTTCCAATTCGGTCGGAAACGGGCCGGAACCGACGCGGGTAGCGTAGGCCTTGGTGATGCCGAGGACATAGTGCAACTGACCCGGGCCGACACCGGCACCGGCCGCCGCCGCGCCTGCGACGCAATTGCTTGATGTGACAAACGGGTAGGTGCCGTGGTCAACATCGAGCAAGCTACCCTGCGCGCCCTCAAACAACAGACTCTTGCCCAGCCCGATCTCGCGGTACAGCTCGTTCGACACATCGGCCACCATCGGTTTTAAGCGCGGTGCAAACGCCAGCGCCTGATCGAGGGTTTGCTGGTAGTCCTGCTTGGGCGCCTTCAGATAGTTGACCAGCACGAAGTTGTGATACTCCATGGTCTCGGCCAGCTTGGCGGCAAAGCGCTCTGGGTTGAACAGATCGAGCAGTTTGAGCGCACGGCGCGCCACCTTGTCTTCATAGGCCGGGCCGATGCCGCGCCCAGTAGTGCCGATCTTGGCTGCACCCTTGGCTGCCTCACGCGCCTGATCGAGCGCCACGTGATACGGCAGGATCAACGTACACGATTGCGACACGCGCAGGCGCTTGGCCACCGCCACCCCGGCCGCTTCGAGTTCATCAATTTCTTTCAACAGCGCCACGGGCGAGAGCACCACACCGTTGCCGCTATAGCAGGCCACATCGGGCCGCAAAATGCCGGAGGGAATCAGGCGCAAAATGGTTTTTTTGCCGCCGATCACCAGCGTGTGGCCGGCGTTGTGCCCGCCCTGAAACCGTACCACGCCCTGAGCGTGATCGGTCATCCAATCGACGACCTTGCCTTTGCCCTCGTCACCCCACTGGGTGCCGACCACGACTACGTTTTTTGCCATTGCGTTGTGCTCGTTAACTCAAATCGGATGTGCGCCAAACCTGGATTCAGGATGCGCGTTCAGGAAATTTTTTCGACTGCCCACACGCCGCCGCGCTGCACCAGTTCACGGTCACACGGCGGCTGCCACGAATGTTTGTCATGGCCCGGCAGGGCCGTCACCACTACGTCGCCAGCGCTGCGCAGAGCGGCAATTTTGCCGTGCAATGCCGGGTCGGCATCCATCGGCGCGAGAATCGCGCCGATGCCGCGCACGCCCGGTGCCACACTCGCCAGTTCTTTGAGATCGAGCGAAAAACCGGTCGCTGGCCGGGCGCGGCCAAACGATTTGCCGACTTCATCGTAGCGCCCGCCGCGCGCAATCGCGTTGGGCACCCCTGCGCAATAAGCCGCGAACACCACGCCGCTGTGATATTGATACCCGCGCAACTCGGCCAGATCAATGCTGACCTCGGCCCCGCGCATTTGCGCCGTCAAGCCGCGCAGTTCGTTCAATGCGGCGGTGATGCGCGTGTCCTGCGGCAGCTCGCGCGCGGCGCGCTCCAGCACCTCGACCCCGCCGTACAGACGCGGCAGCAGCAGCAGCGCGTCGCGCACCGGTGCAGCAATGCCGATGGTTGCTGCGCGCAAGGCCGGCAGGTCTTTTGCCTGCAGGCGCGCAAACAATGCTTCGGCACGCGCTTCATCGAGCGCCGCCATGTCAGCCAGCGCGCGAAACACCCCAACATGCCCGACATCAAACCGCACTTGCGTCAAACCGGCGATCTGTAGCGCATGCAGCAGCAGATTCTGGATTTCGACATCGGCTTCAATTCCAGCGTGTCCGTAGAGTTCAGCACCAATCTGCAACGGCTCACGCGTCGCGTTCAGCCCCTGCGGCAGTGTGTGCAGCACGGTGCCGCAGTAGGCCAGCCGCGCAACGCCGGCCCGGTTGAGCAAATGCGCATCAATGCGCGCCGCCTGCGGCGTGATGTCGGCACGCAGCCCCATGGTGCGCCCGGACAATTGGTCGACCAGTTTGAAGGTGCGCAGCTCCATGTCATGGCCGGTGCCGGTCATGAGCGAGTCAACATATTCGAGCAGCGGCGGCATCACCAGCTCATAGCCGTGTGCGCGGAAGGCATCGAGCAAGGCGCGACGCAAATACTCCACCCGCGCCGCCTCCACCGGCAGCACATCGGCAATATATTCAGGCAATGCCCAGCGCGTCATGCAGCCACCCTCACGCGAACAGCAGGAGCGCGCAGCCCGCCAGCGCCGCACCCATGCCGATGAAGCGGATCTGGCCGTCGTTCATCTCGAGCACGCGGCGGAATGCTTCGCGCCATGCGCCGGGTGCGATCAAGGGCATCATGCCTTCGATCAGCAGCATCAGCCCGAAGGCGGTCAGGAGGGACGACATCAACGCGGCAGTTGATTTACTTTTTAGCTGCGGCGCTGCCGTTCGCGCTCTTCAGATACTTGAAGAACTCCGAATTGGGCTCGACCACCAGAATATCGCTCTTGCTGCGGAAGCTGTTGCGATACGCCTCAAGGCTGCGGTAAAAATTGTAGAACTCGGGGTTCTGGCCAAACGCCTGCGCGTAAATTGCCGACGCCTTGCCGTCGCCCTCACCCTGAATCCGCTGCGCATCGCGATAGGATTCGGCAATGATGACCGAGCGCTGGCGGTCGGCATCGGCGCGGATTTTTTCACCATCGGCGGCACCGGTCGAACGCAGCTCGTTGGCCACGCGTTTGCGCTCCGACTCCATACGCTTGAACACCGAGTCCTTGATCTCGTCGGAAAACTCGACGCGCTTGAGACGGACATCCACAATTTCAACGCCAATCTTCTTGGTATCTTCGTTGACCTTGATGCGGATATCCTGCATCACACGCTCGCGCACACCAGACACCATCTCGTTGACGGTGCGCTTGCCGATCTCGTTGTTGAGCGCGTCCTTGAGCGATTGCTGGATCCGGTACACCGCATCGGACTCACGCCCCTGCACGCTGACGAAATAGAGTTTGGGGTCTGAGATGCGCCATTTGATGAACGAATCAACCACCAGATTTTTCTTCTCGGAGGTGATGAAGCGGTCCGAGTCAGGGGTGTCAATCGTCAGGATGCGCTTGTCGTAATACGACACGTTTTGCAGCGGCGGCGGCAGCTTGAACTTGAGGCCCGGCTCGGTCACGACTTCCTTGACTTCACCGAGCGCGAAGATGATGGCGTATTGGCGCTGGTCGACCACGAACAGCATGGAGGAGGCGAGCATGCCCACAAACAGGGCGAGAAACAGGGCGGAGACGAGGCGGTTCATCAACGTGTCTCCCGGTCACGCGTGCGCCCGGCATCGCGCGAACGCGCATCCACCGACGTTGGCGGAGAAGGATCGACACTCGGGCGCGCCACCGGCGGCGGCTCGCCCGCAGCAACAGCCGCACCGCCCGGCCCAATCAATTTGTCGAGAGGCAAATAGAGCATCTGGTTGCTGCCTTTGGCATCGACCATGATTTTTGAGGTATTGGAGAACACCTGCTGCATGGTTTCAAGATACATGCGGTCACGCGTCACCTGCGGCGCGCGGCTGTACTCGGCCAGCACGGTTTTAAAGCGGCTCGCCTCGCCCTCGGCCGACACCACCACTTTTTGCTTGTAGCCTTCGGCCTCCTCGATCAGACGCGCTGCGGTGCCGCGCGCTTTGGGGATCACGTCATTGGCGTAGGCTTGGCCGTCGTTTTTGGCGCGCTCGCGGTCTTGCCCGGCCTTGACGGCATCGTCAAACGAAGCCTGCACCTGCTCGGGCGGCTGCGCGTTTTGCAGCGTCACGTTCACAATCGCAATGCCGGAATCGTAGCGGTCCACAATCTGCTGCATCATCTTCTCGGCGTTCTTGGCAATCTGCTCCTTGCCTTCGTAGAGCACAAAGTCCATCTTCGATTTGCCGACAATTTCACGCATTGCCGTCTCGGCCGCCTGCAACACCATCTCGCCGGGCTCACGGTTGTTGAACAGCCAGGCCTTGGCGTCCTTGAGACGGAACTGCACCGCAAACTGGATGTCGAT
>JANOYK010000497.1:0-7677 GCA_031428855.1 Burkholderiales bacterium
GCTGCCCGCGCAGGATCACCAGCGCATGGCGCTCGAAGGCGTCGTGAATCTGCGCGAAGACGGCATCAGGCAAGGGCTGGCGCAGATCAACGCCGGAAACCTCGACGCCGAACCGGGGATGCAAAGGTGTGAAGGTGAGCATGGACGATGGGGGCGAAATGAATTTGCGGGAAGCCGGCAGCAAGAGGCGGCAGGAGACGCGATTTAAACCGGTTCCGCCACTGCCGTCAAATGACCAAGATGAATCTGCCGGTTTTGATCCGCGTGGTGTTGGGTGGCGGACCCGGCGCGCCCGGCAAGTGGCTGTGGCTGTGCTCGCATAAATTTAACCTAATCGGTTAAACTCACTTTCATGGAAAAAGGTGTCCCGCATTGCAAGCTGTCTGCCGCGAAAGCCTTGATCGAGGCGGGGAAAGTGCGAACCACATTTTCGGCCCGCTGCGGCGCTAGGCCTTGAATTGAGCGGGATGTTGAAGGTGGTTATGGGCCTCACACCGAAGGATTTTTACAAAAGCATGACGACCTATTCCGACCACACGATTTGGCAGGACGTGTACCGCCCGGCGACCTCTGCCGGCGTGATTTATTTGAAGATGACCGTCATTGAGGACGTGCTGATCGTTTCATTCAAGGAGTCCGAATCATGAAATGCCCCAGCTGTGGTGCTGCAAAACTGGTGCGCAGCACGCGCGCCCTGCCCTATACCTACAAGGGTAAATCGACCCTGATCCCCAAGGTGACGGGCGATTTTTGTCCGGCTTGTGGTGAAGTCGTGCTTGACGAAAAGAAGTCAGCGCACGTGAGCACAGCGATGCTTGAATTCAACCGGCAGGTCAACGCGGCTGCGGTCGATCCGGCGTTCATTGCCAGCGTGCGTAAGAAGCTCGGCCTCGATCAGCGTGACGCAGCCCACCTGTTCGGCGGCGGCGTGAATGCGTTTTCGCGTTATGAAACCGGCAAGGCGCAACCGCCGCTGGCGCTGGTGAAGTTGTTAAAACTGCTGAACCGGCATCCAAAATTGCTCGCCGAAGTCAGGGCATAAGCGCCCTTTTTGTGTGGGGCCTGACAATTGCGACCGTGACGAGGGCGTTCATCGTGCCGCTGATTTACCACCTATACATGCCTGAGAATGGCTCTGGGAGCGGGTCGCAGCCGTTGATTGGACCAGAGGTCAAGCAGCCGACACGGGCTGACGCATAGACCTGCACTCGTTTGGACGCGCTGCGCGCGCCACACAGCTCCATGGCAGTCGCAACGCCGAAGAATCAATCCAGTTGGCGACGCAAAATGAAAATCCCATGCTTGATGCGCACGAACGGCTAAAGGTCTATCCCGATTTTATTGGCGCAATGCGATGAACCAGCCGCTTCACCGCACTAAGCCAACGCCTTGCGCCCCCCCGCCGCCCCAGCGCGGCAGTGCCGACAGAAACTGCACAATGCCCGCCACCAGACCCATGCCGATGCCAATCTGCGTGGCCAACTGGTAGTTGCCGAACAGATCCAACAGATAGCCGCCGCCGAACGCGCCGAGCGAGCTGCCGATCTGGTGGCTGGAGAACGCCAGCCCCTGCACCATCGCCTGCCAATGCAGGCCGAACATCTCAACTACCGCGCCCGAAATCAACGGTGCCACACCGAGCCACAAGAAGCCCATCAGTGCGGCGAACACCAGCGTGTTGTCCGGTGTCGGCTGCGTGCCGAAATACCAGGCCAGCACCAGTGAGCGCACGAAATAGAGACCGCCCAGCAACATCGGTTTGGACCAGCGCCCGCCGGCCCAGCCGAAGAACAAACTGCCCAGCACATTGAACGCGCCGATGGTGCCAAGCGCCTTGGCCGCCAGCATCGGCTCCTGCCCACACAGCGCGAGATACGAGGGCAGATGGGTGGTTAGAAACGTGAGCTGCAGGCCGCACACAAAATAAGCGCAAGCCATAATCATGAAGGGGCGATGGCGCAGCGCCAGTCCCAGCACTGCCGTGGCGGACTCCGAGCCTTGACCGGTCTTGGGGCGCGGCGGCGTCACTACCTGGTCGACGCGCCCGGCCATCCACGCAAACGGCAGCATCAGCAGCGCGATGACGGCGAAACCAAACACCCCGGCGCGCCAGCCCCACTCCACGTTGAGCAGTTGCCCAAGTGGCGCGGTGAACAGCGCGCCGAGCGAACCCACCGCCGACACCATGCCCAGCACCGTGCTGCGCACCACCGGCGGCACCGGGCGCGAGGCCACTGCCATCGCCATGCCCGAACCGCAACAAGCCAATGCTGCGCCGATGAAAATGCCGGCCCCGAAGATCACGCCGAGCAGGCTGTGGCTCAGCGCCAGCGTCAGCATGCCGAGCGCATACGAGAGCGTGCCCGCGATCAGCACCGGCCGAAAGCCAATGCGTGCCGCGAGCGCGCCTGCCACTGGCTGCAGGATGCCCCAGGCGATGTTCTGAATCGCAATCGCCAGCGTGAAATCGGCCATCATGATCGACAGATCCTTGATGGCCGGCTGCACAAACAGGCCGAGGCTCTGGCGCAGGCCCATCGCCACGCTCAACATCAGCGCGGCACCGAGCAGAATCGGCGCAGCGGCGCGGATGGCGGTGCGGTCTTCGCTCATGCGGCCGCCAGCAGTTCGCGCACGGCGGTTTCAATCAACGCTGCATCGGCGGCACACTGCGACGGATTGCCAGCGCGGTGGCCCCAGATCGAGGGAATCGGTTTGAGTGTGGCGTGCTTGAGATGCGGCAGCTCGCGCCGGTTGTCTTCGACCCGAAAATACAAATCGTGATCGCCCGGCATTAACAACACCTTGGCGCGGATCGAGGCGAGGGCACGCGGCAGGTCACCGTTGAAATTGGCGTCAGCGCTGATGTCACCATGCTGCCAAGTCCACAATTGCGCGAGCAGATCAGCCGGGTCACGCCGCGAAAAATTGGCCTCCCAAAACCGCACCAGAAAATCTTCCAACGATGTGAACCCGATGGTGCGCCACACTTCATCGCGATAAAACTCCTGCGACAGGGCCCAGCCAGCATAGACCCGCCCCATCGCGCGCATACCGCGCACCGGCCGCGCGGTGAACGCGCCGTCAACGTAAGCCGCATCCGCCGTCAAGGCCGCACGCACGCTCTCCAGAAACACCGCGTTATGCGGCGCGCAGCGTGCCGACCCGCACACCACCGCAATCCGCTCCACCAATTCCGGAAACGCCACCGCCCAGTGATACGCCTGCATCGCGCCCATTGACCAGCCGTAGACCAGCTTCACTTTGGTGATGCCGAACACCTCTTGCAACAAGCGCTGCTGCACCCGCACCGCGTCGTAATAGGTGACGTTGGGATAGCGGTCACCCGTGAGCGGCCACGGCGTGTTCGAGGGCGACGATGACAAACCGTTGCCGAACAGATTGGGGATGATGATGAAATATTTTTCCGGATCGAGCGCACCGCCCGCGCGCACCAGCCACTCGATGTCAGTGTGCTGCGCGCTGAACGAGGCCGGGTAGACGATGACGTTCGATTTATCCGGGTTGAGCGTGCCGTAGGTTTTGTAAGTGATCTGCATTGCCGGAAACGTGCGGCCAGATTGCAGCACCACGTTGCCAGCGTTGAAGAGGGCGGTGTCGTGCGGGGTGACAGGAGCGGGCATGGGAACGGGTGAATGTGGGGGACGTGGGTGCCGGGGTTGAACCGGTATCGCAGTGCAACGCGGCGAAATCGCGCAAACCAGTATAGCGTCTGCTCTGTCATATGCCAGAAGAAGCGCTCCTGGAGCGGTTCTTCAGGCAATGCCTTAATGCCTCGCGGGCCAGCGCCGCCATACCACCTGCTTCACTGCTCACCCACGGTGCGCTATCATGCCGCACGCAACATTTTCGGATGATTCCATGCGTGCCTGGTTAGTTGCTGCGGCCCTGCTGCCTCTGGTAGCGCAGGCGCAAACACCGGCGTCTCTCAAAGACATCGCCGTGTTCCCCGAGCGCGATGCGCCGGCCTCGGTGCTGGCTGCCAACGAATCAAAAATCGCCGCCGAAGTGGCAGGCCAGATTGTCGAGTTGACTGATGCAGTCGGCGGCGTGGTGCCTAAAGGCGCGGTGCTGGCGCGAATTGACGCGCGCGATTACGAACTGGCGCTGGCGCGCGCCCGTGCTGCGCTTGATGCGAGCCGCGCGCGCACCTTGCAAGCCGAGACGCAATTGACGCGAGCGCGCGATTTGCACGCGAAGAATTTCATCTCGGCTGACGGCCTGATCCAGCGCGAGACCGAGGCTGCGGTGCAGCGCGCCGATGTCAAGCTCAACGAAGCGCAACTGGCCAGTGCCGAGCGCAATCTCGCCAAGTGCGTGATCCGCGCGCCGTTCGCTGCCGTGGTGCGCGCGCGGCTGGCGCAGAGTGGTGAACTGGCGGCGCCCGGCACACCGTTGATCTCACTGGTCGAAGCCGGCCGCACCGAGTTGACTGCGCAGGTGCAGCCGCGTGATGTCGCCAGTTTGCGCGCGGCGCAGGCGGTGACCTTTATCAGCGGCAGTGTCGGGACCGCCACGCGCGTGCTGCGCATCTCGCCGGTGATCGGGCGCGAATCACGCACGGTGGAGGCGCGGTTGGCAACGGCAGCGTTACCTGCGGCGAAGCCGGCAGTGAAGCCGACAGCGGGCGGCGCAGGCAAAGCTGGCGTTGCCCCCACAGTCAATTTGGCGAGTGCATTGCAACCCGGGCTCGAAGGCCGCATCGTCTGGCGCGAACACCGGCCTCACATTCCACCGGCCTACCTGCAGCGGCGCGAGGGCAAGCTCGGGGTTTATCTGGCCGAAGGCCAGCGCTTCGTCGCGCTTGATGATGCCCAGGAAGGCCGGCCCGCATTGATACCGGCTGCCATGCCGCTTGGGACCAGGGTGTTGAGCCTGCCACCGCTGCCAGCCGCTTCCACCAACGCTTCTGGCGTGGTGTCTGGGGAGAAAACGGGTGTGGCGGCCACCGGCACGGTGGTGCCCGCCGCGCCTGCGGCCGCGCCTGCCAAGGCGGCATCAGCGGCGGGGGCGTCACCCACAGCACCAGCGGTGCCAGCCGCCAAGCCCGATCTCAAAAAATAAGGCAGCTCGTTCCAATTCCGCTCGACCCACCATGCGCTTCTTCAGCCTGCTGATCCGCAACCACCCGCTGGCCAACATCACGTTTGTCTGCGTGATTCTGGTCGGCCTGCTCGCCTATTTGCAGATGCCGCGTGAGCAGGACCCCGAGATCAATTTCAACTGGGTCAACATCGTCGCGAGCCTGCCGGGCGCGTCGGCGGAGGATGTGGAAAAGCGCATCACCAATCCGCTCGAAGATGCGATCAAGAGCGTGCCTGATGTGCGCTATGTGCAAAGTTCCAGCCGCGAAAACATTTCGTCGATCCTGGTGCGGTTTCGCGAGATCGATGCGCGCACCTTTGACAAACGCATCAACGATCTGCGCCGCGAACTGCAAAACAAGCGTGCCGAATTGCCGGTCGAAGCCAAAGACCCGCTGGTGCTCGAGATCACCACCTCGAACGGTTTCCCCACCGCGCAAGTGGTGCTGGCCGGGCGCGCCGATGATGAAACCCTGCGCTCGCTGGCGCGTGCCCTGCGCGAGGAGATGGAGCGCATGCCCGGCATTGACCGCGTGTATGCCATTGGTCTGCGCGATCCGGAGTTGCGCGTCGAGTTCGACCCGCGCGCGGCGGCGGCGCGCAACCTGACCGGGGCTGATATCGCCGATTCGGTGTCGGGCTGGTTTCGCGATACGTTTGCCGGGCGCGCGCGCACTACAGCGCAGGTGCCGGTGCAAGAGACAGCGGCGGCGGGCGGGCGCAGTGGCGCCACGGGCAGCGCCGCTGGTGGTGCTGTGGGTGGTGCCTCGGGCGGTGCCTCGGGCGGTGCCTCGGGTGGTGCCTCGGGTGGTGCCTCGGGCGGTGCCTCGGGCGGTGCAAGCAACGCGGCTAACACCGCAGCCGCCAACGCCCCCGACCGCGAGTGGCTGGTGCGCGTACTCGGCGAGCGCATGGACCCAGCCGAACTCGCCAAAGTGTCGGTGCTGTCCGCGCGCGGGGCCACCGCCTCACTCGATGCCGTCGCGCGCGTCTCGCGCGAGCGCGCACGCGCCTCCACCCTCGCTGGCTTCCAGGGCCGCCCTGCCGTGGTGTTCTCGGTCACCAAGAAGAGTTACACCAATACCCTGAAACTGGTCGAGCGCGTCAACACCTTTATCGCAGAGAAAAACCCGGTGCTGGCCGCACGCGGCGTCGAGTTGATTTTGCTCGACGATCAAACCATCCCGACGCGCGAGGCGATCCGCATCATGGAGTCGAACGCGCTCTATGGCCTGCTGGTGGTGCTGGCGATTTGCTGGCTGTTCCTCGGCACCCGCATCGCCGTGCTGGTCGCGCTCGGCATTCCGTTTTCCCTGGCCGGCACCTTCGCTCTGCTGCACGCCACCGGCTCCACGCTCAATGTCTCGGTGCTGCTGGGCGTGGTGATTGCGCTGGGCATGCTGGTGGACGACGCGGTGGTGATCGTCGAGACCATCTACTACCGCATGGAGCGTGGCGAAGCGCCGTTCGACGCCGCCGTGGGCGCGGTGACCGAAGTGTTTGCGCCGGTGCTCTCATCAGTCGGCACCACGCTCGCCGCGTTTTTACCGTTGATGCTGCTGCCCGGCATTCTGGGCAAGTTCATGTTTGTGATTCCTTTCGTGGTGTCGCTCGCTTTATTGATCTCACTGGTCGAAGCGTTCTGGATGCTGCCGGCCCACATCTCGGCGCTGCCGCCGCCACCGGCCGAGCCGGGCCGCGTGCAGATTTGGCGCACCCGCTTTACGCGGCGCTTGCGCTCGCGCTACAGCCGCTGGCTCATCAAAGTGTTCCGCCACCCCAAGCTGGTGTTGACCCTGATGGCGCTGCTGTTTGCCGCTGCTGCGGGCGCGCTCGCGGGCGGCGCAATCAAGGTGCAGTTCTTTGCGTTCGACCCGCTGCGGGTGTTTTATGTCAACGTCGATATGCCGCCCGGCACGCCGATTGAAACCACGTTGAAGCGCATGGATGAAGTCGCCCTGCGCGCACAAACCTATTTGCAGGCAGGTGAAGCGCGCGGCGTCGCCAGCTATGCCGGCCTCAAATTTACCGACACTGAGCCGCTCTACGGCGACGCCTATGCACAGGTAGTGGTGTCGCTCAACGCGCGCGGTGACGATGGCCGCACCACGCCACAGGTGGTCGAAGCGATGCGCGCAGACCTGGAAAAACTGCCCGGCCCGGGCGTAGTGAGTTTCACGCAACTATCGGGCGGCCCGCCGGCCGGCAAGCCGATCAAGGTCAATGTGCGCGCCGACGACTTTGGCGAACTGCGCGCCGCCGCCGATGCGCTCAAGAAAATCGCGCGCGAAAAAATCCCCGGCACGCGCGATGTGGTGGACGACGACGTGCCCGGCCGGCCCGAGCTGGTGCTCACCCTCGACCGTGACGCACTCAAAAACGCCGGGCTGTCACCGGCGCTGGTGGCGCGTCTGGTGCGCCTGCATGTCGAAGGCGAGATCGTCGTCATCACACGCGACAAGCGCGAAAAAATTGAGTTGCGGGTGCGCGCGCGGCGTGATGCCGAAACCGACATTGCCGCGATTCTCGATGACCCGATTGCCCTGCCCGGCGGCGGCAGCGTGCCATTGCG
>JANOYK010000498.1:0-4043 GCA_031428855.1 Burkholderiales bacterium
AGTGTTTGCCGATGCGCCGCTGCCGGCCGAGCGGCCAGTGTCGGTGTGGCTGCATCGGGGCGACGGCAGCGCGGAAGCGGTGGCGGCCCACGCGGCGGCGGCCGAATTGCTCGGCAAGCTCGGCGCGGTGATGGAGAGCGGCGCGCAACCCTCGGCCGGCGCGCTGATTGTCGTCACGCCGCTGGGTACGGATGCCACCAACGCCGCGCTCGACGCCGGGGTCGATGCCACGCGCACAGTGGCGCTCGACACCCTGCTGCCGCTAGTCAAGCGCCGCAGCGTGATGACCACGGTGGTGACGCGCGCGGACATGCGCGCTGCCGCGCATGGGTTGTTTGGGTCGGACGGCGTGCCAGTGACAGTCATGCAGGACAGCGCCGGTTTTGCCGCACAGCGGATTCTTGCCACCATCGTCAATGTCGGCTGCGATATCGTGCAGCAGCGGGTGTGCTCGCCGGCGGATCTCGATCTCGCTGTAACGCTCGGCTTGTCGTACCCCAAAGGCCCGCTGGCGTTTGGTGATGGGTTGGGGCCGATGCGGGTGTTGACGATTCTGAAAAATATTTACGCGCTCACGGGCGATCCGCGTTACCGCCCCAGCCCGTGGCTCACACGACGTGCGCGGCTCGGTATGTCGCTGTTGACACCGGATACTTGATGCCTGATTCCTTTTTTCCCCGTTTCACCCAAGAGACCGGTCTTGAGCCGGTCATGTTTATCACCCCACTTTTTGTTGAGAGGTAAATCATGCTCGACGCTTATATCTACAACGGTCTGCGCACTCCCTTTGGCCGCCACGCCGGCAAACTTGCCACCGTGCGCACTGACGATCTCGCTGGCGGCGTAATGAACGCGGTGATTGCCGCCTCCCCCTTCAAGGCCGAACAGATTGAAGATGTGATCTTCGGCTGCGTCAACCAGGCCGGTGAAGACTCGCGCAACGTCGCACGCAACGCCCTGCTCGCTGCCGGTCTGCCCCACTCCGTCGGTGGCCAAACCGTCAACCGCCTGTGCGCCTCCGGCCTCGCCGCTGTGATCGAATCAGCGCGTGCTGTCACCTGCAACGAAGGAGCCTTGTATCTGGCCGGCGGCGTCGAATCGATGAGCCGCGCACCATTCGTGCTGTTGAAATCAGAATCGCCGTTCGCACGCGAATTCAAAATGGCCGACACCACCATCGGCGCGCGCTTTCCCAACCCCAAGCTGGTCAAGCAATACGGCAATGATTCGATGCCCGAGACCGGAGATAACGTCGCCAAAGACTTCGGCATCACGCGCGATCAGGCCGATGCCTTCGCGCTCGCCTCCCAAGCCAAGTTCGCCAAGGCGCAAAAAGACGGTTTCATGGCCGGTGAAATTGCGCCGGTCACACTGCCGCCAAAATCGAAGAAGGATGAACCCGCCACCATCAGTGTGGATGAGCATCCGCGCGAAACCACCATCGAGACCCTCGCCAAATTGAAATCGCTGTTTGAAGGCGGCGTGGTGACGGCGGGCAATGCCTCGGGCATCAACGATGGTGCGGCCGCCTTGTTCGTCGGCAACCGTGCAGTGGGCGATGCGGCCGGTGCCAAACCGATGGCAAAAATTCTCTCGGCTGCATCAGCCGCGGTGCAGCCGCGCATCATGGGCGTCGGCCCGGCCTATGCAATTCCCAAAGCGCTGGAGCGCGCCGGTCTTACGCTCAAAGACATGGACATCATCGAGATCAACGAGGCGTTTGCTTCGCAAGTGCTCGGTTGCCTGCATCTGATGAAGGTGGACTTCAACGACGCACGCGTGAACCCGAACGGCGGCGCGATTGCGGTCGGCCATCCGCTCGGCGCATCCGGCGCGCGTCTTGCCATTTCAGTCGCGCGGCAGTTGCAGCGCACCGGCGGCAGATATGCGGTGGTGAGCTTGTGCATTGGCGTCGGCCAAGGCCTCGCGATGGTGATCGAGCGCGTATGAAACCGGCGCTCAAGGGAAAGCTACGGGGTAAACCGCCCGCCAAGTCAATCGCCAAACCATCTGGCAAACCGTCGACAAGACCGTCGACAAAACCAGCTGCAAAACCACCATCCAAGCCAGGCGCAAAACCTTACATCCGGCACCACGCCCAGCCTGAAGTGCAAGCTGAGCCGCAACCTCAGATGGATTCCGCGATCGAGGCCGATACAGCGCAAGCCGCATCACAAACCAAACCCGAACCCAAGTCCTACTTCAAGCACCAGCCCAAACTGCTGGTGGCTGAGCATGGCGCGGTGCTGGTGTTGACGGTGAGCAACCCGCCGCTGCGCAATGCCTTGGGGCCGGAAATTTACGAAGGCCTGATGGCGGTGTTCGAGCGCGTCAAGACCGACAAGTCGATCCGCGCGTTGGTGCTGACTGGCGAAGGCGGCGTGTTTTGCGGCGGCGGTAATCTGAACCGCCTGCGCGACAACCAATCCAAGCCGCCGCAGTTTCAGGCCGACTCAATCGACCGTCTGCACCACACCATCCGTGCGCTGCGCGCCTGCCCGCTGCCCATCATTGCGGCAGTTGAAGGCGCCGCAGCAGGTGCAGGATTTTCCATCGCGCTCCAGTGCGACATGATTATCGCGGCCGAAGATGCGCGCTTCATCATGGCCTATGTGAAGTCGGGTCTAACCCCCGACGGCGGCGGCTCGGCCATGCTCGGGCAACTGGTGCCGCGCCAGTTGGCGTTTGAACTGATGGCCACCGGCAACGCGATCTTGCCGCAGCGGCTGTTGAGTTTAGGTGTGGTATCCCAGTGCGTTGGGACGGGTGAAGCCTTAAGAGCCGCTCTGGGAGCGGCTCAGCGGCTGGCGGCCGGGCCGAAGGATGCGATTGCGCGGATCAAATTGCTCAGCAACCGCGCAGTGGCAGCACAGGACGCGCAGTTGGATCTGGAGCGCAACCTGTTCGTCGAATCGTTGCACAGCGCCGAAGCAAAAGAAGGGATTGCCGCGTTTCTGGAAAAACGCAAACCTGACTTCAGCGATAAAACGGCATGAGCGCCATCCTCAAGGAGCTTGCCGCGCGCGAGTGGGGCAAGCGCCGCCGCATTTATCTGCTGCGCCACGGCGCGGTGAGCTATTACGATGCAGCGGGCCAGCCGGTGCCGTCGAGCGACGCTGTGCCGCTCAACGAGCTTGGCCGCAGCCAGGCCACCGCCGCCGGTATCTCGCTTAAAGACGTCAAGTTCGACCGCCTGATTGTCTCGGGCCTGCCACGCACAGTCGAGACCGCGCAGCGCGTGCTCGCCGAGAATCGCCACGGCACGCCGCGCACCGACACCATCGGCGCGTTGCGCGAGATCAAGGGCGGCGGGCACGATGACATCAAAGATGAAGACGCTGAAGCAGTTTTCACTCAAGTGTTCGGCCGGCCCAACAATTTCGGCGTGCGTTTTTTGGGCGGCGAATTGCTCGGTGATTTCACCGACCGCGTGCATGCGGCCTTCGCGCAAGTGCTGGCCGACCCGTCGTGGCAAGAGTTGCTGATGGTGCTGCACGGCGGCACCAATCGCGCCATCCTGTCGTACTGCCTCTCCGGCGGGCAGCGCCAATTTTTGGGCGCACTGCATCAAACCCCCGCATGCATTAACCTTGTGGATGTGGGCGACCCAGCCAAACACGATTACGTGGTGCGCGCAATCAACCTAGCACCACCCGACCTGCTGCAAACCGCCACGCGCAAAACCACCCTCGAAGAATTGTTTGAAAAATACCTCGACTACAAACTCAAAAAATAAGCGGGGTCTGACCCCACTTATTTGATTCACTTATTTTTTCCTGTTTTTTAAATGGGGTCTGACCCCGTTTATTGACCCCATTTATTGCACTTACTGGATGCATCAATGTTTGAAGAATTCATGGGCACCAAGCCGGTGTCTGACAAGCAAAAGTTTGACACCGGCGCATTGCATGCTTATTTGAAGGCGCATGTGCCGGCTTATCCGGGCAAAAGCGCAGACGATCTGACGGCCGAGCAATTCAAGGGCGGGCAATCGAACCCAACCTTCAAGCTCAGCGTGAAGGATGGCAGCCACACCGCCAGCT
>JANOYK010000499.1:0-2665 GCA_031428855.1 Burkholderiales bacterium
TCTTCGCGGTAGGCCACCTTGTTGGCATCTTCCTTCTTGCCAAACAGCAGGTCTTTGAGTCCCATTGCTTATCTCCTCTGGTTCAATGCGGCGGGTGGGTTGCCGCTGCGCCCGCGATTGCCGTCACGGGAATCAATCTAAATAGTCCGCGCCGGCGGCAGATCAAACGGCGAATCGAACGGCAGATCAAACGGCGAATCGAACCGTGCATCGAACCGCGCATCGAACCGCGCATCGAACCGAGCATCGAACCGTGCATCGAACCGTGCATCGAACCGCGCATCGAACCGTGCATCGAACCACGCATCGAACCGCGAAAATCAGGCCGCGCCGCCGTAGGTGCAGCGCTCAAACTCGCCCCCGCGGTCCAGCACCTCAATCAGTGTAATCCGGTACGGTGTGGTGGCATCGACATCGAGCACCTTGCCCGGCTTGAACCAGCCGGCCGGCATCAGCACCGAGTCCGGTGTCTTCAACGGCTCCACTCCCGGCGCGAAAAAGCCCTGCGAATATTTTTCCTTGGCAGCGTTAAGACCGGCCTGACGCAACGCCACCGGCACCGGCGTGCCGGGTATCGCACGGATGCCCGCCATGATGCTGTCGTCGTTCAGCCACTGCACCCAGCGCACGGTGCCGAGCATGAAGGTTTTGGAGCCTTCGGCGCGCACTGCCAGCAGGGTGCCGGGCGCGATGCGCTGGCCGCGCACGTCCTTGGCGCGGGTGAGGCGCATGCCAGCCATGCTCTCATCGCGCAGTTGCCACTGCTCCATCGCATAGCCCTGAATCTGGCTGTGGTCTTCTTCATCGCGGGTGGCGATGCGGCCAAAGGTGGCAATCTCGGCGCGCTGCTTTGAGGTCAATTGCTCCGGCCCGGCACCGGGCTGCTTGAACGGTTTGCCCGAGACGTAGTAATGCATCACTTCCAGCCCGACTGCCGCGAGCGCGCTGCCCGAGGCCGGCCGGCGCACCTGGGTGCGGTCCACCCGGCCATCGCACCAGTGCTGGTACAGGTTGATTAACTGTTGCTCGCAAGCGGGCATGGTGCAGTCATCCCCCAGCCCGAGGTTGGCCGGGGTTTCGCCCTTGCGCAGCAAAATCACGCGGTTCTTGATCGACAGCGACAACTCGCCGATGTCGATATAGCGTGCGCCGGTGCCGAGCGTGTGACCAGGTGCAGCGGCACCTTCGTGCAGGCGGAAACCGCCGCAGTCTGAATCGGTATCGGTCAGCACCGGCGGCTTGACCGGTGCAGCAGGCGCGGTAGCGCTGACAGTCAGCTTGGTGGACCAGCGTTCGAGCCAGCGCAAAATCTGCTGCGACTGGCGCGCGTTCCATTCGTTATACGAGCCGAGTGTGACCAGCACCGGCTGACCATAGGATGCCATGCAGGTGGTCACCGGCGCCTCGCGCGAGAGCGGGTCTTTGACCTTTTCAGCTTCGACCGCGAGGGTCTCGGCGGCACGGTACATTAAGTGCAGCAGGGCCCAGTCGGCCGGCGCCGCTTCAACATTGGTGCGGGCCTGGTCGATCATCATGCGCACATGGGCGTCGAGTGCGCGGTGGCACACGGTGGCAGCATGGCTTTTGAGGTCACGCTCGCCATTGAGCAGCGACTGCACGCCAATCAAATAGCCGGTGCGGTACGACTGCCACGCGGCCAGGCTGTTGTTGCGCGCCGTCAGCTCCAGGTCGGCCAGCGGCAGCGCGCGGTGTACGTATTTTTTGGCCATCTCGATTTGCGCAAACCCGAACGGCTCGCGCAAGGTTTCGAGAATCTCGAACAACACCGCTGGTTTGATGGCGGCGCGTGCCAAGCGGTCGAGCTGGGCGCGCATCTGGGTTTGCGCGGTGGCCGGGTTAGCCAGCGGCAGCGACTCGATCCAGGCCGCGCACTCCTTGGCAGTGTGGAATGCGGGTGTGGCGGCAGCGTCCGCTGCGGGCAGGTCAAATTGAATCGTCATGGCTTTCCGTCTTGAAACGCCACCGTTTGCAACATGTCACGGCGCTTTTATCCACCCGGGCCGCGCCCGGGCGAAAGGTGCTTATCGTACCGCATGGGAACGGCGCACCGCATTACCCCTACAGCAGAACCCGCTCGATTCCGCCGCCGCGTTGGAACGGCGGACTAGAGCAAGACCCGCTCTATCCCGCCGTTGTTGGCGCGCGCCACATACTCGGGCAGCCAGTTCTCGCCCAGCGTCGCGCGGGCGATCTCGACCACGATGTAATCGGCATCGACATCGACATCGGTGCGAAAACGCGCCAGCCCCTGCAGGCACGACGGACAGGAGGTGAGAATTTTGACTGCGCCCTTGAAGCCGTCAGCGCGAATCTGGTCTTCGCCCTTTTTCATCTCTTCTTCCTTGCGATACCGCACCTGGGTCGAAATGTCGGGCCGCGTCACCGCCAGCGTGCCCGCTTCACCACAGCAGCGCTCGTTGAGCGCCACCTTCTGGCCCATCAACTGGCTCACTACGTCGGCCGGCTTGTAGGTCTTCATCGGCGTGTGGCAGGGGTCGTGGTACATGTAGCGCACACCGTTCAGGCCATCGAGCCTGATGTTTTTCTCCAGCAAATACTCGTGAATGTCGAGCAGGCGGCAGCCGGGGAAGATTTTGTCGAATTCGTATTTCTGCAACTGGTCCATGCAGGTGCCGCAGGACAC
>JANOYK010000500.1:0-2046 GCA_031428855.1 Burkholderiales bacterium
GCCGGCACCGTGGCGGCGGTGCGTGAACGGCGGGACGCGCTCACCCTGCTCGAATTTGAAAACGAAACCGTGTGGGCGCTGATGGAGCGCGCCGGCGCGCTGCCGCTGCCGCCGTATATCGATCACACGGCAACCGCAGCCGATGATGCGCGCTATCAGACGGTGTATGCCAACACGCCCGGCGCGGTGGCGGCACCGACGGCGGGGCTGCATTTCGATGCGCCGATGCTCGCTGCGCTGGCGGCGCAGGGCATCGAGACTGCGTTTCTCACCCTGCATGTGGGCGCAGGCACGTTCCAGCCGGTGCGGGTGGACAAGATTGCCGACCATGTGATGCACAGCGAGTGGTACGAGATCACACCCGAGACTGCGGAGCGGATCAACCAGGCGCATACGGACCGGCGGCGCGTGATTGCAGTGGGCACCACGTCGCTGCGCGCGCTTGAATCGGCCGCGCTGCGGGTGGTGTCAGCGCCGCAGATTACCGGGCCTGCACCGCAGCCCGCCGTGCAGCAGCCCGCAGCACCGCCATCCACCGCACGCCACTGTGCGGTGGCGGCGGGCGCAGCCGAGACCGCGATATTCATTACGCCGGGTTTCGAGTTCAAGGTGGTTGACGCCCTCATCACCAACTTTCACTTGCCCAAATCAACCCTGATGATGCTGGTGTCGGCGTTCGCCGGGCATGGCTTGATCCGCCGCGCCTATGCCCATGCGATTGCGCAGCGTTACCGCTTTTTCAGCTACGGCGACGCCATGTTCCTCACGCGGGAACGGCTGTAGGAGCGCGCTTGCGCGCGATGGTTGGCTGCCAAGACGGCGGCCGGAGGCGCAGGCCAGTCAGATTGTGTGCGCAGCAGTGCTGCGACACGATGTTATTGCCCGTCGAGCCAGATTCCCAATCCCTGCGCATTGAGTTCGTGATCGATCACGAACACATCGAGCGTCTGGGCATCGGTCAGTTTCCAGCCGTGGCGGTCACGCTCTGACAGAATCATCTGCGCCATGCCGTCCATCAAACGTGCTTGCCGTTCAGCACCCTTCACGCCGGTGGCACCCACCTTGCGCGCCATCTCAACGTGCGCGTCGATCAGCCGGTGCAAGTCGCCCAAGATGCGCGGCACGTCACGAATCTGCGCGTAGTGGGTCAGGTACAGCGCCGCGGGTTTCAGACTGGCAATCAACTCTAGCGAAGCGTGCAGTGCGACCGGATCAAACTGTGACGGGCTGGAGGTGGGAAACGAAAAACGCTTGCCGTCCGTCTCAACCTCGGTGTAAGCCAGGCCGCAGGTGTCGCCCACGAACAGGTGGCCGCTGCGGCTGTCGCGAATCGCGACCTGATGCTTGGCGTGGCCCGGTGTGTCGTAAAACGTCAACCCGCGTCCGCGCAAATCGAGGGTGAATGCGTGCGGGGTTTCGATGATGCGCTCTTTGGCGATGGGAATGATCTCGCCGTAATTGCGGGTGGCGACCTCCTCACCATAGACCTCGACGGTCGCGGCCCATAGCTTGGATGGGTCGGCCATGTGGCGCGCGCCGCGCGGATGCACCGTCAATTTGGCGTTCGGCAGCCGGCGCATCAATTGGCTCGCGCCGCCGGCGTGGTCAAGGTGGATGTGGGTGAGAAAAATGTAGTCCACATCTTCAGGCCGCAAACCCTTGGTGGACAAGGCTTCGAGCACTAAGGGCACCGACGCGTTGATGCCGGTATCGACGATGGCGGCGTGGCCGTCTTCGATGATGAAGTGAATCGCGTCGAGGCGCTTGCGGAAAAATCCGGAGTCAAGCGCGCTGATGCCGTGCTCGTAGTCGATCAGGTCAATGGTCATGGGGGCGTGGTGGTGAGGAAGGCAGGGCAGTTCGATGGCAATTCAAAAACAGTTCCATCGCAGCCGGGATTTTCGCCGATAATTTTGTACCACATCATGAGCGATCAACCTGAGCTATTCGGTGACAGCGGCAGCGCGGCGCAAGCCGCGAACGCCACGCGAGGTCGTCCAGCCGGTGAGCTGCCCTGCGCCAGACCGCGCGCCACAGCTCAGCCCG
>JANOYK010000501.1:0-1599 GCA_031428855.1 Burkholderiales bacterium
ACCCGAATGCACGCCCGCTTCTTCAATGTGCTCCATGATGCCGCCGATCACGACGCGTTCACCGTCGCAGATGCAATCGACATCGACCTCAATCGCGTCATTGAGAAAACGGTCCAGCAGCACCGGTGAGTCATGCGACACCTTGACTGCCTCGCGCATATAGCGTTCGAGATCGCCTTGTTCATGCACGATTTCCATCGCCCGGCCGCCCAGCACATAGCTCGGGCGCACCACCAGCGGGTAGCCGATCTCTTGCGCATGCTTGAGCGCATCAGCCTCGGTGCGCGCGGTGCGGTTCGGCGGCTGTTTGAGCTTCAACTCGTGCAGCAGCTTTTGAAAACGTTCGCGGTCCTCGGCGATGTCAATCGATTCGGGCGAGGTGCCGATGATCGGCACGCCATTGGCTTCGAGCGCTTTGGCGAGCTTCAAGGGCGTCTGGCCGCCGTACTGCACGATCACACCGGCCGGTTTTTCTTTATCGACAATTTCGAGCACGTCTTCGAGCGTGACTGGCTCAAAGTACAAACGGTCTGAGGTGTCGTAATCGGTCGAGACGGTCTCGGGGTTGCAGTTGACCATGATGGTCTCATAGCCATCCTCGCGCAGGGCCAGCGCGGCATGCACGCAGCAGTAGTCAAACTCGATGCCCTGGCCGATGCGGTTGGGTCCGCCACCCAGAATCATGATTTTTTTGGCGTTGGTGGGCTGCGCCTCGCACTCTTCTTCGTAGGTCGAATAGAGGTAGGCAGTGCGCGTGGCGAACTCACCGGCGCAGGTATCGACGCGCTTGTAGACAGGGCGTACGCTGAGCGCGTGGCGATGCTTGCGCACTGCGGCTTCATCGGTCTTGAACAGCTTGGCCAGACGCCGGTCAGAAAAACCCTTGCGCTTGAGCCGCAGCATTTCGCCGGCGTCGATCGTGTCTAGCGCAATGTCGTCAAGATGCATCTCATCGTCAATGATGTCCTTGATCTGCGCGAGAAACCACGGATCAATGCTGGTGAGGCGATGGACTTCTTCGAGTGAAAAACCATTCTCGAACGCGTCACCCACATACCAGATGCGCTCCGGCCCGGGTTCCCCCAGTTCCTGCTCGATTACGGCACGGTCGGTGGTTTTCTGGTTCATGCCATCGACGCCGACCTCCAGCCCGCGCAGCGCCTTCTGAAAACTTTCCTGAAAGGTGCGGCCCATCGCCATCACTTCACCGACCGATTTCATTTGCGTGGTCAGGCGCGAATCAGCATCCTTGAATTTCTCAAAGGCAAAGCGCGGCACCTTGGTGACGACGTAATCAATCGACGGCTCGAACGACGCCGGCGTCGCCCCGCCGGTGATGTCGTTCTTCAATTCGTCCAGCGTGTAACCCACTGCCAGCTTGGCGGCAATCTTGGCAATCGGAAAACCGGTCGCCTTGGACGCGAGTGCGGAGGAGCGCGACACGCGCGGATTCATCTCGATCACGATCATCCGGCCATTGTCCGGATTGATCGCGTACTGCACGTTGGAGCCGCCGGTATCGACCCCGATTTCGCGCAACACCGCGAACGAGGCGTTGCGCATCAACTGGTATTCCTTGTCGGTCAGGGTCTGCGCCGG
>JANOYK010000502.1:0-3148 GCA_031428855.1 Burkholderiales bacterium
CACTCAAGAATGCTGTAGTGGTAAAGAGTGGCGGATATGCTGCGGTGCGCGCGGCGCTCGCCGAGAAGCGGCGTCAGGGTGAACGGGGCCCGCAACGCAGTCCGACCAAACTTTCTGTCACGGTGCGCTATAGCCCGGAGGTGTTGGCCTATTTCAAGGCTACCGGTACGGGCTGGCAAACGCGCATGAATCAGGCGCTGGCTGAGTGGGTCGCCGAGCGGAAGGCGGCGTAACGCGATGAATCCTCCCCTGCGCCAATCTGCCACTCACCAAGATCTCCTGCCAAGCGACGTACCGGCCCAGTGCCGCCGCAACATCGCCACGGTCAATAGCCGAGGCGATGCCGTTGCGAAAGTGCCGCAAGTTCCTTAAGCGCCGATTCGCGTTGCGCCTCGCGCGACCGCTTGAACTTGAGCACGACTGTGCGCGCGACACGCCGGTGACGGCCCACCTTGGGCAGTTGCGGAATTTTCCCGGACTCCAGCAGTTTGACCAGATGCGGGCGCGACACATTAAGCAGGTCGGCCGCCTCCTGCGTCGTCATGGCGTCGTCGTGCTCAATCACACGCACCTGTTTACCGGCGAGGAGCAATTGGGCTGAGCGCTCAATCACACCGGTGAGCGAATCGACCAAGCCGGTCAGTATGTCTGCGGAGGTCTTGGCCGATGTGGTGCGGCGGATCACCGAAACGAGGGAGCGAGCGGATTTCTCGCATGCTCCGCGCAGAGACGGCGTGCGTTGGACGCGTGGATGTATGGCAGCGGTGACTGGCACGGGAAATCTCCTGGGACGTGTTCCTGATGTTTCGATTATAGTAAATTATTCGAAACAGTTTGATGCTCTGGCGCTCAAAGCGGCTGCGCGAATAAGGGCCGTTCTCAATTTCTGCCCGGCCTATCTGCCGCAAGCCGCTCCCACCAATGATTTCGCGGCACCTACTGGACAAGAACCGCCACCACCAACGGTTGCAGGCCAATGGCAATTCCACTTTTAAGCACTCGAAAGTGACGGTTGCGCGCAACGTCAAGCAGTATCTGAGCACCTCGCCAAAGAAGTAGTTGATGCGCGGAGCAGTGTTCGCCGATACAGGCTTCTGGATCGCGCGCCTCAACTGATTGCGCGGTGATGGGGTCGTCTTCCGCGATGTAGGCGATGTCGGCGATGTAGGCGATAGCCGCCCCGTAGGCGAGGGTGTGTCAGAAATGCGGATTCATTTTGGGCCGGGCTATCGTGTTTATTTCGCACAGCGCGGCAAGGAGTGGGTCATTCTTTTGGCCGGTGGTGACAAGGCCAGCCAAAATAAAGACATCCAAGCTGCGCTAAAGCTGGCGCGCGAACTGCAGGAGGGCGACATGGCAGCGAAACTGCGCAAATGGGATAGCGCCGAACACCTCAAGACCGGGGAAGACGTGGCTTTGTATTTTGAGGCGTGTCTCGAAGAGGCTGGCGACGATGCTGCTTTTATTGCCAAGGCACTGGGAAACATCGCGCGCGCTCGTGGCATGACGCAGTTGGCGAAGGAAACCGGGATGGGGCGTGAGAGTTTGTACAAGGCGCTCTCCGGCGAGGGCAATCCAAGTTTTGCCACCATTCTGAAAGTGACGCGCGCGCTGGGGCTCAAGCTGCATGGCGGAGTGGCGCACGCTTGATCTCGCGGAAAAGTTTTACCAATAAACCAATAGCAATCAGGGCCGCACTCGAATTTCAATATGCCAATCCGATCCGAGCCGCTCCCAGACCGACTTGCCGTTCCGGAACCGGCCTGTCTGCTTGAGTATGTTGAAATCGCTGCATAGTGCTGATAAGGGTTTCATTCCATGATGCATCCGAACCAATTTCATGTCAACGAAGCCTGGATTGCTTTCAAGCTGAACGATGCGCCCATCGTTACCGGGGTGGATGGCGACTTCAATTTCATCGCTCTCATGGACGCTGCCAGTTGCTTCATCTTGTGTACCACGCCCATTCCTGCGAGTGCGGCGGAGCCGACGAAGATGGAAGCCAGGCGATTGCTCAAGGTGGGGCAGGCGCACAAGCACCAGTTGCCCAAGACGCTCTTCATACCAAGCGCTCAGCCCGCGCAAATCCTGGCTGCCGAAGCTAAGCGCCGGGGCATCACCGTAGTGCGCGTTCCTGAAGATCAGCTTCTGCTGTTCATCGGTGAAGCCAGAGAAGGCTTTAGAGAGCGATTCGGCGGTGGTATCACGCAGTGAAGCCAGTTCTTTGATCAACGATCCTGGAATAGGGGACCGCGTTCAATTTCACTCTACGAAATGGCTCGCACATGACACTGGGAATTTACGCCCGCGCCACTCCGCTACCGCGCCACATTCTGTCGCTGCCGGTACCAGCGATCGATGATGATCGCGTCCGCAGTTACCCGGTAGTTGATGCTGTACCCAATGCGCGCAATCGGATAGACGCGGCGTCCCGCAAGTTTGCCTGGCGTGCCCATGCCTGGCTGTGTAGCGAGCAATTCAAGGCTTTTGGCTGCGCGCGTCTGAACCGACTGCGCGGTGATGGGGTCGTCCTCAGCGATGTAGGCGATGGATGCTTCGTAGGCGGCCCGTGCAAACGGCGTCCACTCAAGCCGCCTTTTTGTGTTTTCTGACACGCGCTGCCTCGATGATCCGCTGTGCGCCGCGCATCACTTCCGCGTGCGGTATGGTGCCGTGAATTTGCGCATCGCGCTCCGCCGCGAGCGTTTCGCGGATGTCTTCTTCGACCGCATCGAAGCCATCCTGCAACACAAATTTGAGCATGGTGCGCGGTGACCGGCCGGCCAGCTCCGCGAGATGCAGCAGGCGCTTCTGATCGACCTTTGCCAAGGCGATGGATTCTGCTTCTGTGAATGCGTTCATGTTGGCTCCTGATGCGGCAGTTGAAATAATTATAGAGTGCTCGCAATGGATCGAATGCCGCCATCATGCTGGCGTTTCCCCTGGTGTTTGTGTAGACTGCCGCACAAGGAGTTACACATGGCCACCAATCTTGCTATCGACCCCCATCTTCTTGACCGCGCACTTGAAGTCAGCGGTGAAACGACCAAGAAGGCTGCCGTCACCAAGGCACTGGAAGAGTTCATCGCTCGCCGGCAGCAGCGCCGTGTGCTCGAATTGATGGGAAAACTCGAGTGGGACAACACAT
>JANOYK010000503.1:0-1735 GCA_031428855.1 Burkholderiales bacterium
ACATCATGTTCCGCGCCGACCAGAGTATTGCCTTGCTCGATTTCGGTGTGGCGAAGGAAGTCAATTCGCGCAACGATCTGACCCAGGTGGGATTTATCCTCGGCACCCCGCTCTACATGAGTCCGGAACAGGGCGAAGGAAAGGTGCTCGACTTCCGCTCTGATTTGTACAGCGCCGGGGTATTGCTGTACGTCATGCTGACTGGTGCCGCGCCCTATCAAGGCGGTAGTGCCCGCGCGGTGATCTACCAGCATTTTCATGCGCCGCTGCCAGTGCTGCCGCCAGCCCTCTCGCACTGCCAGCCGCTCATTACAAGGTTGATGGCGAAAGATCCTGCGGACCGTTATCAATCAGCGCAGGAAGTGCTCGATGCGATGGGCGATGCATAGAGGGTCATGCGTGCCGGTATTCGTGTAACGCTTGCACCTAACCCCGGCAGACAACACCGACGACGTATAACGCCCGCAGGCAACGCTTGCAGGCAACGCTTGCAGGCAACGCCCGCAGATTTCAGCCCGGCGCGCCACTCAATACCTGTTTAATCACCGCCTCCACCGCTTCGCGCTTAGCCGGCTTGGTGATATAGCCATCCGCGCCGGCCGCGATGCCGCGCATCAGATCAGCCAGATCGGACTTGGCGGTCAGCATCAC
This sequence comes from Burkholderiales bacterium, assembly GCA_031428855.1. Taxonomy (GTDB): domain Bacteria; phylum Pseudomonadota; class Gammaproteobacteria; order Burkholderiales; family JAEUOS01; genus CANJDH01. The sequence continues at coordinate 652 of JANOYK010000503.1, forward strand.
CACCGGCAGATCACCAATCACCTGATGCTGGCGGATCCGCTCCAGGATCTTGAAGCCTTCGATATCGGGCAGCATCACATCGAGCAGCACCAGGTGCGGCAACGGCGGTGCGCGCAGACGCTCCACCAGTTCGCGCCCGCTGCCGGCCACAGTGGGTTGGTAGCCGGCGCGCGTAAGCAGCCGCTCCAGCAAGGCCGCAACACTGGGATCATCCTCCACCACCAGAATCCGCGCGTTGGGCGGGGCCGCCGGGTGCGCCTGCGTGCGCTGACGCGTCAGCGAGACACAATAACCGCCCTTTTTGAGATCGGCCGCACCGATTAGCGCATCGGACTCGACCTGCACCGGATCAGCCGGCTTGATACTCCCGGCTGCCTTGGGTGCAAATATTTGGGTGAAATCGAGATCCTGATTCTGCTTCGCGGTAGCCATGCCGCTCGCCTTTGAAGTGCCAAATGAGCGTTTGAATTTACTACGAATGCCGCGATAGCGCACTGACGGCGGATACGCGGACGCGCTGTGATGCATTCGATATTGCCTGCCGTGATGCGTTGCTGTGATGCATCCACTGCGCCCCGCTGCGATGAATAGCTGCTGCACGCTGTGACACGTACGCTGTTACCGGTGCGCTGTTAACAATTGGGCGGCTTCAAGCTGGGCCGGCGTAACCGGTGGCACCACACGCGGCGCAAACACGGCGGTGAAATCGAGATCGGCGAGATCGTCAGCCGCCACGCGACGTTCCGTCGTCAGCTTGTTGCGGTGTGCTTCGCTGCGCTTCAGTACGCGTCAATACACCACATAGCCGCCGTCTACCGGCAGGATCACACCGGTGACAAAGGCAGCCGCCGGTGAGCACAAAAACAGCACCGGCCCGGCCATCTCGGATGGGTCTGCCCAGCGCTTCATCGGCGTGCGCTCAATCACCGCCTGATTGGCAGCAGGGTTGTCGCGCAGCGGCTGCGTCAGCGCGGTGGCGACCCAGCCAGGCGCAATCGCGTTGACGCGAATGCCGTCGTCGGCGTAGGCGATGGCAAGCGATTTGGTCAACTGCATCACGCCGCCCTTGCTGGCGCTGTAGGCC
>JANOYK010000504.1:0-9741 GCA_031428855.1 Burkholderiales bacterium
ATCAAGGAACTGATCCACGAAGAATTCGGCGACGGCATCATGAGCGCGATTGATTTTTCGATGGACATCCAGCGTGAGGCCGACCCCAAAGGCGACCGTGTCAATGTGGTGTTGTCCGGCAAGTTCCTCTCCTACAAAACCTATTGATCCGTCCGCAAACGAACCCAACGCGCAGCGCCGCGCCTGCGGGGCCGCGCTGCAATCTGGTGCTTCGCGGACAACCACATTGCCGTGCGCTTCGAATACGAATGGCACGACGACGCAGGCCAGTGGTTTCGCTCCTACGGCAACGAGAACTGGGAGTTCGCGCCTAACGGCCTGATGGCCAAGCGTTACGCCAGCATCAACGACCTGCGCATCACCGAAGCGGAACGCACGCAGCGCTGGGAGCGCACCGCATAGCGGCCTGAAATCGTTGGTGGGAGCGGATTTTCGCGGCATACCTGCCAGAAGGCGCTGGTACCAACGCTCTTCAGCCAATCCGCCGCACCAGCCACATACCGCACGCAATGGCCACTGCGAGCCAGATCGCAACAATCGCTGCGCCCGCCACACGGCTGGCAGGCCGGCGTTCCGCATCCAGCGCCTTGCGCCGCGCCTCGGCATACACCTCGGCGGGAATTAACCGGATGCACAGCGCAATCCCGAGCGGCACCAGGATCACATCGTCGAGCAGCCCGAGCACCGGAATGAAATCGGGAATCAGGTCGATGGGGCTTAACGCATAGGCCACCACGGCTGCGCCCACCACGCGCGCTGCCCACGGCGTGCGCGGGTCACGCAAGGCAAACCACAACGCGGTGGTCTCGCGTTTAAGAGCGCAGGCTTTGTCTTGGAGTTGGCTGAGCCAGGCGGGTTGCGGCATGGATGAAGTCAACGCCTGCGTGATGAATTGCGCCATGCGCGGATCATGGGCGGTATCCGCATTTGCGCAAGGGTTTATTTACGTGAGGGCCTGGCTGCATTCACCGCAGACCACCCCGCCCCCGCATGCTGCCCGAGCGTGGGCGCGGTAAACGGCGCTGGCCCCGGCGTGCGGCCAAACTTGATCGGGTTCTTGAAGCCGCGATAACGCCCTGCCACCGGGTGCTCAAACAGCGTCACCATATCCTCGGCCAGCACTTGCGGGTGGTCAAACATGTCTTCAATCGTGCGTGCCGCGGCGCACGGCACGTCATCACCAAACAAGGCTTCCCATTCGAGCGCGCTGTGGCGCTGCAGGGCGGCGTGCAGCAGCGGCACCAGCTCCGCCTGGTGCTGCGCGCGTTTTTTCACGCTGTCGTAGCGCGGGTTTGCGGCCAACTCCTGCAAACCAGTTTTGGCACACAGCGCCTGCCAAAAATGCGCGGTGTTGGCCGAGATGTAGAGATAGCTCTCACGCGCCGGGTGGATGCCGGTGATGCCGCCCGAGCGCATGTCGCGCCCAGCTCCGCGTGCTTCGCCCTCGGCCCAGACCATGCGTGCCGATTGCATCGTCAGGGCCGAGCGCAGCAGGGAGACGCCGACAAACTGGCCCACACCGCTGCGCTCGCGCTCATACAAGGCCGACGCCACGCCCGCTGCCACCAGCGCTGCGGCGTAGTAGTCCACCACCGAACCGTAGACGATCTGCGGTGTGCCGGGCGGACCTTGCAGCGCGCAGATGCCGGTCATGGTTTGCAGCACCTGATCGTAGCCAGCTTTTTCGGCCAGCGGCCCGCTCTCGCCGTAGCCGCTCACCGCGCAGTAGATCAGGCACCGGTTGAGTGTCTTCAACTGCTCGTAACCGATGCCCAGACGCGGTGCCACGCTGGGGCGGAAGTTATGCACCAGCACGTCGGCATCGCGCACCAGCGCGAGCAATTGCGCCAGGTCATCCGGCGCTTTCAAGTCGAGCATCAGTCCGTACTTGCTGCGATTGACGCCGAGAAAGGCGCGGCTCTCGGCTTCCAGCGTCGAGGGATATTTGCGCAGGTTGTCGCCGCCGGGCGGCTCGATCTTGATGACTTCGGCCCCTTGATCCGCCAGCAGCGTGCAGCCGTAAGGCCCGGCGATATAAGCCGACAAGTCCAGCACCCGCACACCACTCAAGGGCCCAAGCGGCCCGCCGGCTCCCGAACTGGCCCGCGCGCTCGCACCGGTGGTGCCAGTACGCGGCGGCGATGCTTGATGGCGCGTGTCAGTCATCACCGCTCAATCCGCTGCGATCAATTGCAACTGCCGCGCTGCCGCCACGATCGCTTCGGCGCGCGCGAGGAATGGCGGGTCGATCATCTTGCCATCAACCACCCACGCACCTGCACCGCTGGCACCCGCACCACTCGCCGCCTGCACCACCTTAAGCGCATGGGCGATCTCATCGTCAGAGGGGCGGAACACCTCATTGGCCAACGCAATCTGGCGCGGATGAATGCAACTCTTGCCGATCAACCCCATACGCCGCGCCATCTGCGCTTCGGCGCGAAAGCCGTCTGTGTCATTGATGTCGGCGAACGCTGCGTCGTAGGCGAAGACACCGGCCTCGCCTGCCGCCATGCGCACCATCAGCATGGTTTGTTGAATCGCGACGGTGTCGCGCCGGGCAATGCCGAGCGGCTCGAACAGATCGGCCAGGCCAAGTTGCAAACCGGCCACGCGCGGGTGCGCGCTGGCAAATTCGTGTGCGCGCCGCAGCGCAGCCGGCGTTTCGATGTTGAGCAGCAGTTTGACCGGCTCGCGCGCGCTGTCCGCTGGAGCAGCGGCTTGTGCAGCGCTGGTGCGCAGGCCGTTGGCACGCTCCGCCGCTTCAACGGCCGCTACCGCCGCACGCACCTGCTCCGCGCTCTCTGGCTTGGGCAGATTAATCAGCGCGACGCCGGGCAGCACCACCGCCGCAATGTCCGCCGCGAAATGCGCCGTGCCAATCGCATTGACACGCACAATCACGATCTTGTTGCTGGCGCGCGCCGCGTCACTGCGCAAAAACGCGCCAAGCGCCGCGCGCGCTTCATCCTTGCGCGCCTCCACCACCGAATCTTCCAGATCAAACGAGAGCGCATCGGCCGCACCGGCCAGCGCCTTGGCAAACAATTCGGGCCGCGAGGCTGGCACGAACAGCTTGCTCCGCATCGGGTGGATCATCGGGTGGATCATCGGGCGGATCATCGGGTGGATCAATGGGTGGATCATTGGGCCGAACAGCGCGCGCCGCTTACGGAATGATGCGGTTGGCCTGCAACTCGCGGATCCGCGCGAGCAACGCGGCTTCATTGTCGATGCAGTCATGAAACCCGGCACGGCGCGCCTTGCCCAGTTCGAGCAGCACGTCGTTCTCGGTGCGCAACATGTAGTCGGCCCAGGTCCAGTTGACCAGCTTGGCGACGTTGGTGGCGCGCAGGCCATGCTTCTGCACCATGCGCTGCCACAGCGGCTGCTGCTCCTGCATCAGTTCCGCCAGCGGCATGGTCTTGGGGTCGGCCAGCTCCATGCCGAAATGCTTTGCAATCACCGGCCAGGTATTGCGCCAGCGTGACGGGTCGCCGTTGGCAATGTTGAACACCTGGTTGTTGGCGGCATCCGCGCCGCAGGCCCACACCGAAGCTGCTGCCATCTGGCGCGTGTCGGCAATATGGTGCAAGCCGTTGTAACCGGCGAGCGAACCGGGGTAGCGCAGCGGCAAGCCCAGTTCCTTTGAAATCGCCGCATACACCGCCACCGCCATCACCACATTCATCGGGTTGCCCACCGCGTAGCCGGAGATGAAGGGCGGAATCAGATGCACCCAGTGCCAGCGCTTGCCCGCTTGCGCGCTGCGCAAAAAATCTTCCTGGTCGTAATAAAAATTGGGCGGCAACTGGCGCGCGTCGGTCTCGCGCATCGGGCTTTTCGATGCGCCCCACTGGATGCCGTAAAACTTGGCACCGGTGATGAGGATCACCTTTTGCAAATCCGGCGAGGTCTGCTCCACTGCGTTGACGGCGTTGGCGAGCAACGCGAAATTGGGCGCGACTTCGGCTGCGCGGTTGGGTGCGGGCAAGTAGGCCGCGAAGAACACATGGGTGAATGCGCCGCAGGTGGCGAGCGCGCGTGCCGCTGCAGCGGCATCGAGCAAATCGACTGCGATGCCTTGCGTGCCTTTGATGGCGGTGCCAGCGCGCGAGGCGCACACCAGGTCCCAGCCATCGGCCACCAGACGTTCAGTGATAGCGCTGCCGACAATACCGGTTGCGCCCAATACCAATGCTCTGCGTTGTGTCATCGATGAATCCTTTTCAATTGAGCAGCAGCGCCGCCGCCTCACGCGTAGTCTGGCCCGGCTTCACACCCTTGGCCGCGGCAATTTTGTTGCAGGCGCTAATCACGCCGTCGAAATAAATGCTCTGGCCGTCGCCCATGCGCGCACTCTGCGCGCTCACCGACGCCCCGGCGATGCCGTCGGGCTCAATCGCTTTGAGCGCGCTGATGCCCGAGTTGTTTTTGCCGATGCCGCCATCGGAGCAAATGATCGCCCACGGATGATGCGCGCGGAAATAATCAATCACGCTGCGCCCGGTGTGCCCGGCAGTGCAGAGCACATTGCGGCCCTGGTCTTCCGGCAGCGCAAACGCAATCGAATCGGTGCAAACAATGCTGCGGCCCTGCGCGTTGGTGGTGACGACCAGGCGGCGCGCCGGATCAAACTGCGCCGGTGTGCGCGAGCCGGTCAACAACGCCTCGCACGCGGCCTGCATCGTCATGCCGGGTGCCAGGCCGAGCCGCTGCGCGCAATCGTTGACGCGGCTGATGATGCCGTGGCGGTACAGATCGTCGCCATTGCCCATCTCGGCCGTCATGCTGTCTGCCGCTGCAGCGGGCACATTCAACGCTTCGTAAAACCACAAGCCGGCAATACCCGCGCCGTCCTTGCCGATCATGCAGTCAAGGCCGATCACTGCGCGCGGTTTGGCGGTCATCACCATGCGCGCGCACAGCACACCGGCATAGGACGACGCCACCACCAGATCGCCCGCGCACGGATGCGCCGCGACGTAGGCTTCGACGTGGGTGGCCGAATCAAACACCAGCGTGCGGCCTTGGGGGTGGTCAATGACGGCAGGAAAATGCAGGCTGCTCATTTCGGAAGTGTCATGGTGTTGGCGCAGGCAATGCGCATCGCGGAGAATGTGCGCATTCTAGCCGCTCCCAAAACACATTCACCGGTTCATCATGGGCATTACACACGCAGATGTTGCACTTGAAAGCCTGATGCAAAAGCGGCGCATCAACGCCAAGGCGCTGGTCGATTCGGGGGCGGAATCAGCGCAATCAACCCGCCATCACCAGCGCACTCAAGCGCTCAGGGTTCGCCAGCAGTTCTGCACTCTCGCCGGAAAACGCAATCCGCCCACGATTGAGCACCAGCGCAGTCTGCGTGACTTCGAGTGCCAGCTTGGCTGATTGCTCGACCAGGATGACGGTGAGCGCTTCTTCGCGAATCAGGCGGCTGATACTTTGGAGCAGCGATTGCACGATGATCGGTGCCAGGCCTTCGAGCGGTTCATCAAGCAGCAGCAGCGCCGGGTCGCCCATCAGGGCGCGGCCAATGGCGAGCATTTGCTGCTCGCCGCCGGAAATTTGATTGCCCATGTGGCTGCGCCGCTCGGCCAGGCGCGGGAACATGTCATACACACGCGCCATCGGCCAGCGCCCGGGGCGCGCGGCGACAGCGAGATTTTCTTCGACCGTCAGTGACGGAAAAATATCGCGCGTTTGCGGCACGTAGCCGATGCCGAGGCGCGCGCGCTCATGCACCGGCATGGCGTGAATCGGCTGGCCGCGATAGGTGATGCTGCCTGCATGAAAGGTGCTGTGACCCATGATGCTGGCCAGCAGCGTGGTCTTGCCGACGCCGTTGCGCCCGAGCACGGCAAGTGCGCCACGCTCGGGCAGGCTGAAGCTGACATCTTCGAGCACCACGGTGGGGCCGTAACCGGTGCGCAGACCGGCCACCGTCAGCGCGGCGCGGTTCGCGTCAGACATGCGCCTCTCCTCTGGCGTCAAACATGCGCTTCTCCCCGGCGTCAGACATGCGCCTCCCCCCGGCGTCAGACATGCGCCTCCCCCAGATACACCTCACGCACACGCGGGTCGTGCTCGATCTCGTGCGGCGTGCCTTCGCACAGCACTTCGCCCTGCACCAGCACCGTGATGCGCTGGGCAAAACGAAACACCAGTTCCATGTCGTGCTCGATGATGAGAATGGCGATGTCCTTGGGCAAATTGCCGAGTGCATCGAGAATCCGTTCGGACTCGTCCTTGGGCACACCCGCCGCCGGCTCGTCGAGCAGCAGCACCTTGGGGCGCAGGCCAAGCGCAATCGCAATCTCGACCAGACGCTGCTTGCCATACGGCAAGTCGAGCACGCGCAGCGCGGCGTCGTCAGCAATGCCGAGCGAGGCCAACAGTTCGAGCGCTTCATCGCGCACTTCTTTGTAGGCACTGGCAGGCTTCCACCATTTGGCCGCACCGCCGCGCCGCTCGGCCACGCCGAGCGCCACGTTGTCTAGCACGCTCATGTTGCCAAACAGGGTGTTGATCTGAAACGTGCGCCCGAGGCCGCGCTTGACGCGCTCGGCCGATGACAGGGCCGACACGTCCTCGCCACCGAGCATGACGCTGCCGGAGGTAGGTTCGAGGCGGCCTGTGAGTAAATTGACGAACGTCGTTTTGCCCGCTCCGTTGGGGCCGATCAGCGCGTGGCGCGCGCCCGGTTCAAGCGCGAAGTCGATATTGGCGGCCACGGTGAGCGCGCCGAAGCTCTTGCACAGCTTGGCGGTTTGCAGGACAGCGCTCATGCGATCCGCCGCAACGCCGGTTGCGCTACCGCGCAAGAAAAGCGGCGCTGGCTCATGACCTGCCCCGCACTTTGGCGATCAAGCCATCGCAGATGCCGAGGATGCCGCCGCGCGCGAACAACACAACGGCAACCAGCAACAAGCCAATGCCAAAGAACCAATATTCGGGAAATTGCTTGGCCAAATAATCCTGCGCCACCAAAAACACAATCGGGCCCACAAACGCGCCATACAGCCGCCCGACGCCGCCCAAAATCAGCATCACCATCAACTCGCCCGATGGCTCAAACCCGAGCACGTTCAGCCCCACCACCTGGTTAGTTTGCGTGAGCAAGGCACCGGCAAGGCCGGCCATCACGGCAGACACGGTGTAGACGATGACGAGGCGTGCAGTCACCGGCGCGCCAATCGCCTCCATGCGCACGCGGTTTTCGCGAATGCCATTCAAGCTCGCGCCGAACGGCGAATAAATCATGCGACGCACCAGCCACCAGCACACAAACAGCAGCCCGAGACACCACCAATACGCAGTCTTGCCATACAGATCAAACTTGAACATGCCCAGAACCGGCGCGACCACCACACCGGCGAGGCCGTCAGCGCCGCCGGTCAGATGCGTCGCCTTGTTGGCGATCTCCAGACACACGGCGGCCACCGCGAGGGTGAGCATGAGTTGCGTGAGGCCATGCATGCGCATGATGACTGCACCGGTCAACAGACCCAGCAAACCCGCAGCAAGCGCACTCGCGAGCAATTGCAAAAACGGATCGGTGACACCGAGCTTGACCGAGATGATGCCAGTCACGTAAGCGCCCATACCGAAAAATGCCGCGTGGCCGAGCGTGATGATGCCGGCGTAGCCGAGGATCAAATCGAGTGACAGTGCGAACAGAATGTAGGTGAGCACACGCGCGCCCATCGACAGATAGTCGGGCAGCGCGAAGAACACGATGACGGCCAGCACCCACGGCAGCCATTCGGTCCAGCGGATGCGCGGGTTGGCGTTGTAGCCGACAGGATGTTTCATGCGGCCCACCTGACACAACGACGGTGCAAGTTGGCAGCAGCGCGCCGCAGGCGGGCATTCTCAATGGGGTGTTTCATGCGCGCCGCCCAAACAAACCCGCAGGCCGCCACAACAACAAGCCAATCGTCGCAACGTAAATGAAGAACGCGCCAAACTCAGGCACCCAGTATTTGCACGCCGTATCAGTGATGCCGATCAACAGCGCCGCCACAAACGGCCCGCGCAAACTCCCGAGGCCGCCGACCGACACCACGATCAAAAAGTACACCAATTGCTCAAACGGATAAGTCGGCTGAATCGCCACGATATCGGCTCCCAGAGCGCCTCCCAGGCCGGCCAGGCCGCTGCCAATCGCAAACGTGATGGTGAACAGGCGTTTGGTGTTGATGCCAATCGACTGCGCCATCGCGCGGTTGTCGACCGCGGCACGCACCATCGCACCCCAGATGGTGCGCTCGATGCCAAACCACAACGCGCCGATCATCGCCGCGCTGAACCCAATCAAAAACACGCGATAGGCCGGAAAGTCGCGCCCCAGCAGCGAGAACTGCCCCTTCAAATAATCCGGCAGCAGCACCGGCTGTTGCAGCGTGCCATAGATCAAGCGCGCCACCGCCACCGACATGAAAATCAGGCCGATGGTAAACAACACCTGCTCCAGTTCAGCCGCGCCATACAGACGCGAGTACAGCAGGCGTTCGAGCACCACGCTGACGGCAGCCACCAGCACAAACGACAGCAGCAGCGCCAGCGGAAACGGCATCTGGAAGCGCGCCAGCGCGGACACCAGCACATAGCCGCCCGCCATCGCAAACACACCGTGCGCCAGATTGGTGAAACCCATCAGGCCCATCGTGATTGACAGGCCGACCGAGATCACATACAAAATCATGCCGAAGGCAACGCCATGAAAGGCGACGCTCACCAGAGACGAAAGAAAAGCTTCCATGCGAAAAAGGTAGGAGCGCGCTTGCGCGCGATGTCACTCAACCACCAGCCGCCTAGAAAAAACGCAGCCGGCAAAAAAATCCCCCGCGCCCTTGAGGGTTGCGCGGGGGAGCGTTGACCGGCTTACTTCTTGTCAGTCTTGTCGAACTCTTTGAGCGGATCCTTGATCCCCGGATTGATGATCTCAAGCTCGACGTTGGCGAGCTGGCCGCCGACCTTGCGCACTTCGCGCAAATACTCGGGGTTGATGATATCGCGCGTTTCCGGGTCAATCGCGATATTGCCGCGCGGGCTGGTGCTGGACTTGTAGATCTTCCAGAAGTCAGCCGTCTTCTGCGCATCAATCGTGCCGTTCTGGGCGCGGATCGCCGCATAGATCGCGTCCATCGCGTCCCACGCGCCGACCACCATGAAGCCGGGGTTCAAATTCGCGCCGTATTCTTTTTTATACGCAGCAACGAATGCCTTGTTGGCCGGGCGGTCAGCCGCCGCCGAGTAGTGGTGCACGGTGGTCACGCCAAGCGCAATGTCGCCCATGCCGGCCAGCTCTTCGTCGGTGACGATGTCGCCGGTGCCGAGGTATTTGATGCCGGCCTTGTCCATCGACAAATCACCATAGGCCTTCATCATCGCCGCCGCCTGTTTGCCAGCCGGGTTGAAGGCGAAGATCACGTCAGGCTTGGCGTCCTTGATGCGCTGCATGAAGGGTACGAAGTCCGGGTTGGCAAACGGAATGCGCACCGCACCGATAATCTCGCCGCCGCCTTCTTTGAAGCCGCGCGTGAAGCAGCCTTCGGCCTCGTGGCCGGGCGCAAAGTCGCTCACCGCCGTGTAGGCCTTCTTGTATTTCTTCGCCGCCCACTGGCCCGCAGGGTAGGACGACTGGCATAGCGTGAATGACATGCGCGACATGTAGGGCGCTGCGGTGAGGATGCGTGCACCGGCCGCGTTCATGCTCATCACCGGCACTTTGGC
>JANOYK010000505.1:0-3231 GCA_031428855.1 Burkholderiales bacterium
GTGATTTTGACCGGCAGGCGCATGAGGCTATCATCCATAAAACTGTCTGGGCGCGTCAGAGGCGCCGATGGTTCAAAACAAAGCCAATTATCTCATTCGATCTCATTCGATCTCATTCGACCGCACCGCCCTTGGCCACTCTCAAGATTCTCGATTCCATCGCATCGATTGCTCCCGCCGGCTGGAACGCCTTGACCCACCAGCACCCGCTGCTGCGCCACGAGTTTTTGCATGCGCTGCACGAAACCGGCTGCGCCTCCGAAGCTGCCGGCTGGACGCCGCAATACCTGACACTTTGGGAGGATGGAGCCGAGGGCCGCAGTGAATTTTCCGGTGCCATCCCGCTCTACGTCAAAACCAATTCCTACGGCGAATACGTATTCGACTGGGCCTGGGCCGATGCCTACAACCGCCACGGCCTCGACTATTACCCCAAGCTGTTATCGGCGATTCCGTTCACCCCCTGCACCGGCACGCGCCTTCTGGCGCGCGATGAAACCACCCGAAAAGCCTTGGTGGGAGCGGCTCTTGGCCTTGCTGGCGAATCGCCGGTGTCATCGCTGCATGTGTTGTTCCCGCAGGAAGCCGAAGCGCAGTTGCTGCATCAGGCCGGCCTGATGCTGCGCCGCTCGGTGCAATTTCACTGGCGCAACCAGGGTTACGCCGATTTCGATGCGTTCCTCGCGACCATGTCGCACGACAAGCGCAAGAAAATCAAACAGGAGCGGCGCAAAGTGCGCGACGCCGGCATCACCTTCCGCCACGTCGAGGGCTGCGACATCACACCGGCGCTGTGGCGTTTCTGGAACAAATGCTACAGCCACACCTATCGGGCGCACCACTCCACGCCGTATCTCAATCTGCGTTTCTTCGAGCAGATTGGCGCCACCATGCCGGAGAATTTATTGCTGGTGGTGGGCGCGATGCACGGCAGCGATGTATGTGCCTCGCTCTGCATCCACAACGGCGAAACCCTGTATGGCCGCTACTGGGGTGCCATCGGCTACTCGCCCGGCCTGCACTTCGAGACCTGCTACTACCAGCCCCTCGAATTTTGCATCGCGCGCGGCATTCAACTATTCGAGGGCGGCGCACAGGGCGAACACAAACTGGCCCGTGGCTTCTTACCGGTCGAGACGGTGTCGGCGCATTGGCTCAAGCACCCCCAGTTCGCCGATGCGGTGGAGAATTTTTTAAAGCGCGAAGAGGCCGGGATTCACCGTTATGTGAATGAACTGCAGGATCACAGCCCGTTCAAGGCAAGTGCCTGACCCTCGCAATCCACACTCAATCCACAGTTTTGCACTCACCGCACAACCGGTGTACAGTTCTCATTCTGCCAATTCGGCACGTTGCAGGGAGTCGGCCATGAGCACTGTAGAAATTGAAAACATCGCATTGCGGCTGCCACCGGCGGAACGCTTCGATCTGATTGAAAGCTTGCTCAAAAGCCTCGATCAACCGGATGCGGAGATCGACCGTGTCTGGAGTGAAGAAGCGCAACGCCGTCTCACGGCGATTGACGAAGGACGGTTGGACGTGGTGTCACTAGACGAGGCGCTGGCTCAAGACTGATGCGCGTCGTACTGTCTGTTTTGGCCCGGCAAGAACTTACTGAAGCGCGCCGCTACCTCGACAAGATTCAACCCGGACTGGGCAACCGGCTGGCGGACGAAGTACGGGCAGCGGCAGTGAGAATCACGCGATTTCCGCTGGCCTACCCGGTGCAATTGGGCGAAATACGCAAATGCCTTCTGCATCGATTCCCCTACAAATTGCTATACGCCGTTCGCACGGATCGCATCGTGGTCGTTGCGGTGGCTCATCAACACCGCCATCCCGACTACTGGGTTGAGCGGATCGGCAAACCGGAATGATGCGGCCACATTTTTCTGGGCGCGCCGGTAACTTCCTATGACATGTGGAAGGCCGGATTCACTGCCATGTGAACGAACTCAACAATCTCAACCCGTTCGAAACGCAAGCTGCCTGAAACCTGCCGGAGTCTGGTGCGTCCAATGCGTTGTGGATTGATCTGCTCTTTCATTTGGAGGTGTCATGGCCCGCTCCCGCTATATCCCGCAGTTTTTGTTAGCCGCAGCACTCACCGCCACATTCACGCTCGGCGGCTGCGCCTCCACCCGGCCACACGGCGAAGTAGCACGCCTTTCGCCGCAAGACCTCGCGCGTCTGGTGCCGCCCGCCAACCCCAAGGTGCCCTTGAGCGACGTGATCGCCTGGTCTCAGGAGGGCGCATCAAGCGACGCCATCATCAAGAGGCTGCAAGATACCGGCACCTTCTACAACCTGACTGCGCAGCAGATCGTCGATCTAAACCAGCGGGGCGTCAACCAACGCGTGATTGACCATCTCGCGGAAGCCCAGGAAAAAGCGCGCCAAGCCACCCTGCTCACCGAATTGGCCGACCGCGATGCCCGGGCCGCGCAACAGATCGAAGCCGAGCGCAACCGCCGCCGTGCCCTGCAACAGCAGTATCAAATCTACGGCTACGGCGGCGTGTGGCGACCACGTTTTGGCGCAGGCTTTGGTGCCAGCCCGGGTTATTCCTACGACCCGTTTTTCAGAACCTGGCGACCGCGCTGGTGAGGCGCACAAAACAAACGGGAGCCGAAGCTCCCGTTACTAACCTCTGACTCAGACGCATTGAGGTTTATACGAACTTCCTGCGCCGCGCGACACCCAGCCCCGCCAAGCCAAGACCTAGCAAAGCTAAGCTACCCGGTTCCGGCACCATACTCCCTTGTCCCAGCGCCACACAACCGTTGCAGGCGTTAAACCCGCCGTCGCCGTCGTTCACCGCCATGGTGTTATTCAAATAAATATACATGGAGCCAGACCCAAACGAGAAACCATTCAGGCTGAAATTGGTCAGGTTGCCGCCGCCGTCATAAGCAAACAAGCCGGTAGCAGACCCGGTGTATTCCGACTCCGTCCAGGTATGGCTTCCCGTGGTGAGCGAAAAGTCAATCAGCCCGGCAAGCCCAGTTTGCGTGTTATCGACCGTGATCGACCCGGCGAGCGTAGGAGAAAAAGGCATGCCAAACGGGTTGCCTTGGGTGTCAAACCACCCCCCGGAAACGCTGAACCCATAGTTGATGACGGTAGCCTGAGCCATCCCGGCAAATGAAAGGGCGATGGTTGCCAATAGGCCGACAAAGCATTTTTTGATAAGCATGGAACCCTCCTGAGGGCTAAAGTTTCGGCTGGAAC
>JANOYK010000506.1:0-7127 GCA_031428855.1 Burkholderiales bacterium
CAACAATCTCGAACGCGAAACCAACCTGTGGTACGAGGGCCGGACCTCACCATTTGCTCGACGCCGGCGTCGATCATGATTTTGGCGGCGTCTTCAACGCTGCAACTGTCCTCCACCATGATCGACTTGCGGCCGCCGTAAAAACGCGAGGAAAGCAGTTCCACAATCGGCCGGTTGCCGAAAATTTCGCGGCTGTAGAGTTTGCTGAAAAATTCGATGAACTGCTTGCGCTCCACCAGCGCGACCGGCTTTGCGTGTTCATCGACGACCGGCAGGGCATAGAGCCCCGTGTCGGCGAGGAAGCCATTGAGCACCTTGCCGCAGGTGATGCCGGTCAACACCGGATCAAGCGGTCTCAACAGGTGTCTGACGGTCGGCGGGCTTTTCAGCCGGCCATCGTTGATGAACAGGTAGTGGCGCCGGGAGGGTTCGATGCTGGGCATGGCGGGATCGGCTGGTTTGGCTATTTCGGTGGTATCGGCTGAAAAGCGTTGGTGGGAGCGGGTTTCAGGTCTATGCCTGTTTCAGGCGCCGACCATGCCGCCATCCTCGCGCGTGATCACGATGGTGGCCGAGCGCGGCCGGTCGCACGGCGTGTGACGCGGCCAGGTGGAGATGGCCGCCGGTTTGGCCGGGTCGCTGCGCTCGTTGGCCGGTTCACCCGGATGCTGGATGTTGACAAACATCGAACGCAGGTCGGGGCTCATGACCACGCCGGTGATCTCGCAGCCGCGCGGCCCGACCAGAAAGCGCCGCACTTCGCCAGTGGCCGGATCGGCGGCCAGCATCTGGTTGTTGCCCAAGTTTGCGTAGGGGCCTTTGCCCAGCGCCGACGTCGAGACATCGGTCTGAATCCACATCACCCCGCGCGGATCAATCCACAGGCCGTCCGGGCTGCCGAAACCTGCGCCCTGCACCGTGCCGCGTGCCGCCTCGTTCGGCGACTCCGGGTCGCCGGCCAGCAGAAATTGCTTCCAGCGAAACGACCGGCTCCCCGCATCGCCCGCCTCGCGCCACGAAATGATGTGGCCGTAGACGTTTTCATTGCGCGGGTTGGCGCGGTCGACCGGCGGCTTGCCGGGCTTGCCGCGTTCGCTATTGTTTGTCAGTGTGACGAATACTTCCCCGGTGACCGGGTGTACGGCAATCCACTCGGGGCGGTCCATGGCAGTGGCGCCGGCTCTATCGGCGGCTTGTCGGGTACGGATCAGCAGGTCGGCCTGGGAGGTGAAGCCATGCTCGGGGGTCAACCCGTTCTCGCCATGCACCAGTGCCAGCCACACGCCTTCGCCACTGTCGTCGAGGCGCGCCACGTAGAGAGTGCCGTGGTCGAGCAGAGTACGATTGCGCGCATAGCCGCCGGGCCGGATCGCATCGCGCGAGACAAATTTGTAGATGTACTCAAAGCGCTCGTCGTCGCCCATGTAGACGACGGCGCGCCGGTCACGCGTGGTGGTCACGCATGCGCCTTCGTGCTTGGTGCGGCCCAGGGCAGTGCGTTTGTGCGGCGTACTGTCCGGATCAAACGGGTCCAGCTCCACCACCCAGCCGAAGCGATTGGGCTCGTTCGGATGGCGTGCCACGTCGAAGCGCTCATCATGCTCATGCCAGCGGTAACCAAAGCCGTTTGGCCTGAGGCCATAGCGCGTCTCTTCGACCGGGGCGTCCTGGCGGCCATGAAAGTAGGCGTTCCAGTTTTCTTCGCAGGAGAGGTAGGTACCCCAGGGCGTGTAACCGTGTCCGCAATTATTCAGCGTGCCCAGTACCAGGCGGCCGTCCGGATCGAACGCGGTGTTGAGATGTGCGTGACCGGCAGCCGGCCCGGTCAGGCGCATCGGCGTGGTGGCGGTGATGCGGCGTGCATAAGGTGAGGGCCGTACCACACGCCAGTGGCCGTTGCCCGGCGCGCGCGCAATTTCGATGACCGCGATGCCCTGCGCGGCCTGCGACTTGCGCACCTTCTCCGGGGTCCACGGCGTCATGCCGCCAGTGTGCAGCAAGCCATCGTCGGTATATTCATGATTGACGGCGAGCAAGCCGCGATTGCCCCCGGCAAACGGGAAAAAATGCATGCCGTCGTGATGCATGCCTGCCTGCAGGGTTTGTTCAATCGAGGTGTTGCCGGTACTGAACGCCGGGCTGCCCAGCGGGTGGCCGATGGCATCACCCCATGCATACAGCACCTGGGCGCGGTATCCCGGCGGGACGGTGATGTCGTCGCTGGTCGAAACGGGAATGCTGTCGAAGCCGATGCGTGTGGATGCCTTGCCGTTACGCCGCCCGGCGGCAAGCGCCGGCTCCATGAGTGCAGCCAGGCCCAGGCCCAGGCCGCCACCGATCCAGTGGCGCCGGGCCGGCAGGCTCGGCGAGTCCGGTGGCGTTAAGAAATTGCTCTGCTCGTCTGCGGGTCCGAAATTGCTGCCCATGATTGTCTGTCCAAAGCCGGTACCGAAGATTCACCACTCTATGACAGGCATGTTTCATGGCGATGACACTGCCACCAGTACCGGGTCAACCGGGTGCAAGCTGGCGCACGTTTGCGCATGGGCGAGCCGCTGCTCAACATGCCATCACGCACCGGTGATTAAATTGGATTGATGGCCATCGCCAAAACCGTTGGTGGATGCGGATCACATGACACCATGCCAACAAGAATGGCTCCCACCAACGATCTGACAAGATCGCCTACGCCAGTTCCGGCAGTTCCGGGGTGTCAGCATCACCCCTCTGCGGCACCCTTCGCGGGTTGGCAGCGCGCCATTCAAGCGCGCGAGCGATGGATTGGCGTGCGTCGCGTGCCAGGGCCTTGCGCTCAGGGGCATGACTCCCCGCTTCCGGGAACACCTGCAAGTGCACTCGCATTGCCGGTTGGTTGAGCACTCGCCAAAGTGCAGAGACAAAACTGGTGTCGCCGGTAAATGCGGCCTCTGCACAGAGACTGCCGTCGAGGTTTTCGTAGCGAATCGCCACCGGCAGCAGGCGCGCTGCCGCCGTGACCGCCGCCTGCATCAATGCCGGACGGAACGGCAATACCGTGTCGCCTGCGCTGGTGGTGCCTTCCGGGAATACGCCAATCACCGCGCCCGCGCCCAGCAGTTCTACCAGTTCGCGGTTGACGCGCAGAATGTCGCGCCGGCGCGCCCGCTCGATGAACACGGTGCCGGACCGGCGCGCAAGCGTGCCGATCAGCGGCCAGCGCGCGATTTCGGACTTGGCGACGAAGTGGGCCGGACACACCGCGTTCAAGACGTAGACGTCGAGCCAGGACACATGATTGGCCACCAGCATGGCAGGCATGGCGCCGTGTGGCAAGACGCCACTCACATCGAGGCGCAGCGCCAGGATGTGCAGCAAGCTGGCTGACCACGCGCCGATGAGCTGGTCACACTGTGGGCGGGTGCAGCGCGAGAAGCGGAACCTGACCAGCGCCAGCCCGTAGGCAAGATGCCAGGCGACGCGCAAGGCGCGCCACAGCGCGACGATCAGACGTGCGTCGATTCGGGCGCCTCGCGCACTACTTCAAACTTGAATGGCCGCTCGTCACCCAGCGCCTGCCATTGTTCAATTTCCTGTTCCAGCGAGTACTCGGTCAGCGGCTGGCCCGCGAGCCACGCCGGGTCGATATGCAAGGTGACTTTGCGGCCCTTGCAGGTGAAGCGGGCATCGGGCGGCGTCTGCCCGGGTGGTGCCAGCAATTGGCGGCTGCGGTGAAACAGGGCCGCCAGGCGCAGACACAGCACCGCGATCCAGTCATGCAGAGGTGCCGGGTCGGCGCGCGCCAGTTTGGGCAGCTTGCCGGCGTGGCCGAGAATCAGAAACGCCAGGCGCTTTTGTTCGTCCCGTGAAAAGCCCGGCATGTCGGCGTTGGCGGCGATATAGGCTGAATGCTTGTGATAGCCGTTGTGGGCAATCGTCAGCCCGCATTCGTGCAGGCGCGCCGCCCAATTGACATAGCGGCCGGTATCCTCGGCGTGCTCGCCGAGCGTGCCAGCCAGGTCTTGCATGAAGCGCGCGCTGAGGGTGCTGACACGCTGTGCCTGATCGTTATCGACGTGATAGCGGCGCTCGAATTGCGCCACGGTGTGCTCGCGTTTGTCGTGCGGGTTCATCGACTCGGTGATGCGCCCGAGCAAGTCGTAGAGCACCCCGAGGCGCAGGGAATTGTCGGCCACGCGCATCGACTCGATGCCCAATTCTGCAAACACGGCGGAGAGAATCGCAAAGCCGCCCGGCAGGTTGAGCGCACGATCCGGTTTGAGCCCGCTGATGCTGATGTTGTCGATGCTTCCCGCGATCAACATCACCTTGCGGATCCAGTTCAGTCCCTCAACGGTGATGCCGCCGTTGCCAAGGCTGTTCTGCATCAGCACCCGCTCGATTGAGCGCGCGGTGCCGCTGGAGCCCACCGCCACGCTCCAGCCACTGGCGCGGATTGCCTTGGCGATCACCTGCACTTCGCGGCGCGCCGCCAGCTCGGCCTGCTTGAGGGTGTATTCGTCAATGAAGCCGCCCGGGAAGTGCGCCAGCGTGTAGCTGATCGACCCCATGTAGAGGCTTTCCAT
The DNA here is from genome assembly GCA_031428855.1 of Burkholderiales bacterium. Lineage (GTDB taxonomy): Bacteria > Pseudomonadota > Gammaproteobacteria > Burkholderiales > JAEUOS01 > CANJDH01. The sequence goes on from JANOYK010000506.1 coordinate 4,563, forward strand.
CAACTCAGGCTCGAAGCCGAGACCGACCGAAAACTCGGTCGAGCCGCCGCCGATATCGACCACCAATTGTTTGACCAGCGGCGGCGGCGCACTGTGCGCCACCCCGGAAAACACCAAGCGCGCTTCTTCGCGGCCGGAGATGACTTCAATCGGCAGGCCAAGCAGCTTCTCTGCCTTGGCAATGAATGCAGCCGCGTTCCTGGCGACCCGCAGGGTATTGGTCGCGACCACCCGTACATGCGCGGGATCGAACTCGCGCAAGCGCTGGCTGAACTGCCCGAGTGCATCGAGGCCGGCGGCCTGGGCTTGGTCGCTGAGTTTTTTCTCCGCATTGAGACCGGCGCCGAGGCGTGTATTGCTGCGCAGTGAATCGAGGATGTAGATCTGCCCGTCCTCGACCCGGCCGATTTCGAGGCGGAAGCTGTTGGAGCCAAGGTCGACTGCCGCCAGTTGCAGGGCTGTGTTCACGGGGAAGCGACGCCGGTAAGAGAAACGCGATGATGGATGCGCAATGTGACAAGCGTATGTCACCCTGGGGTATGTCACCCTGGGCCGGGAGCACTTGGGCCGGGAGCACTTGGGCCGGGAGCACTCCACAGCGGCCAAATTAGCGGCCAAATTCATCTGCTTGTCATCGGTACGCACTACCATCCTGTGGATGGACATGACATTCAAAGACCAAGCACCCGCCTCCCCCGACCTGCCCCTGCTGAACCGGGAACTGGGCGTGCTGGCCTTCAATGAACGCGTGCTGGCGCAGGCTGCCGACGCGGCGGTGCCCCTGCTCGAGCGCCTGCGCTTTTTGTGTATTGTCAGTTCCAACCTGGATGAATTCTTCGAAGTGCGCGTCGCCGGGCTGCGCGAACAGATGCGCAGCGATCCCGCCCACCGGGAGGTCGATGGTCTGGCTGACGCCGACGTGATGGTGCAGGTGCGGCAGCGTGCCGGGGAACTGGTGGCGCGCCAGTACGCCTTGCTCAACGAGACTATCCTGCCCGCGCTGGCCAAGGCGGGAGTGGCGGTTTATTTCAGCCCGGAGTGGGACGATCGGCTGGACGCCTGGGCGCGCCGTTACTTTGAGGAACAGATTCTGCCGGTGCTCACGCCGATTGGCCTGGACCCGGCGCATCCGTTTCCGCGGGTGCTCAACAAGAGTCTCAATATCGTCATTGAATTGTCCGGCACCGATGCGTTTGGCCGCGCTGCCGAACTCGCCATTGTGCAGGCGCCGCGCGTGCTGCCGCGGGTGATTGCGCTGCCATCAGAAAAATTTGGCCCCGACAAATTCATTCTGCTGTCTTCGGTGCTGATGCGCTATGTTGGCGAGCTGTTTCCCGGCATTGAAGTGCGCGGCACGCACTCGTTTCGCGCCACCCGCAACAGCGACCTGTTTGTCGACGAAGAAGAAATGACCGACCTGCGCCAGGCCCTGCAGGGCGAGTTGACGCAGCGCCATTTTGGCGACGCGGTGCGTCTCGAAGTGGGGCAGGATTGCCCGGACGCGGTAGTCCGGTATTTGCTCAAACAGTTGGAGATTGACGATGGCGACCTGTTCCGGGTGGATGGCCCGGTCAATCTGGCGCGTCTGATGCAAGTGGCGGACATTTGCGAGCGAGGCGACCTCAAGTTTCCACCGTTTCAGGCTGCGCATGCGGCGCAACTTGCGGATGCGGATGATGTGTTTACGACGGTGCGCGCGGGCGATGTGCTGATCCATCACCCGTTCGAGTCGTTCGAGCCGGTGCTCGACTTTTTGCGTGCCGCCGCCCACGACCCCGACGTGGTGGCGATCAAGCAGACCATTTACCGCACCGGTGCCGAGTCCGAACTCATGGAGTTGTTGATTGGCGCGGCCAAGAGCGGCAAGGAAGTGACCACGGTGGTCGAATTGATGGCGCGCTTTGAAGAGGAAACCAACATCAACTGGGCCGGCCGGCTGGAAGCGGCGGGGGCCCATGTGGTCTACGGCGTGGTCGGGCACAAGACCCACGCCAAGATGTGCCTGGTGGTGCGGCGCGAAGGCGGGCGCCTCAAGCGCTATGTGCATCTGGGCACCGGCAACTATCACCCGCGCACCGCGCGCTTGTATACCGACTTCGGCCTGATCACCGCCAACCCTGAGCTGTGTGACGACGCCAATGAAGTGTTTCGCCAGTTGACCGGGCTCTCGAAAGTACGCAAGCTCCATCACATCTGGCAATCCCCCTTCACCTTGCATGACAGCGTGCTCCATGCGATTGCACGCGAGATCAAGTTTGCGAAAGAAGGCAAAAAGGCGCGCATCATCGCCAAGATGAATGCACTGCTCGAACCCCAGGTAATCAACGCGCTGTATGCGGCGAGTGCGGCCGGCGTCAAGGTAGACCTGATCGTGCGCGGTGCCTGCGCGCTGGTGCCGGGGCAGGCCGGTGTATCGGACAATATTCGCGTGGTATCGGCGGTGGGCCGCTTTCTGGAGCACAGCCGTATCCATTGGTTTCAGAATGACGGCGTGCCGGATGTGCGCCTGTCCAGCGCAGACTGGATGGACCGCAATTTTTTCCGGCGCGTCGAGATCTGCTTTCC
>JANOYK010000507.1:0-2328 GCA_031428855.1 Burkholderiales bacterium
GGATGCGGTGCTCAATCCGGTCGCCAACATCAAGGTCGGCGCGATGATCCTGCAGGACTACATCCGCCGCTTTGGCGGTGTTGAGGCCGGCCTCAAAATGTATTCCGGCGCGACCGGTGATGACTTCGGCTATCCGAGCAAAGTGCTGGCCGAGCGGGATCGCCTGGCAGCGGCGGGTGCCGGAAAACTGGTGTTTCAGCCGCAAGCGCAGGTATCTGCGCCACCCGGCAGGGGAGTTCCCGCTGTGGGGCCAGCCTTGCACGCACCTGCGGCCGACACCAACGGTGCCGGCGGCATACTGGACGCCCCGGCTGCGCCGGATTTGACTTCCGGACGCCAGCCGCTGCCGCTTGCGGTGGCACGGCACGGCGAGGTATAGCAGCAATAAGCCGCTGGTAAGCCGCTGGTAAGTCGCTGGTAAGCGCCAGGCTAGCACCAGGCCGGCCGGGACGGCAGGTGCGAAGCGAAGGGTGCAAAGCGAAGGGTGCAAAGCGCGGCGCGTAACGCAGGGCTGCAAAACCCTTGTGCAGGCATCGGCTATCGTGCAAAATTGGTCAGACCAATTGACCAATTGACCAATTGACCAATTTCACGCCACCCACTGCCCCGGGCCGCCAGCCCCGGCTGTTCCCGCGCATGCCCCTCGCCAGTATCGAACCCCACCGCCTGTATCACCGCATTGCCGCGCAATTGCGCAGCATGATCCTGCGTGGCGAATATGCGCCCGGCACACGCCTGCCGCCGGAACGCGATCTCGCCGCCCAGCTTGGCGTGAGCCGCCCGTCAGTGCGCGAGGCCCTGATCGCGCTCGAAGTCGAAGGCTTTGTCGATATCCGCATTGGCTCGGGCATCTATGCCAAAACGCCCGCCACGCCCGGCGTCGGCTCGGCGCTGGCCCATGCCGACGGCCCGCTCGAATTGATCCGCGCGCGCGCCCTGATCGAACCCGAAGTCGCGGCGCAGGCGGCGGCCAACATCAAGCGCGCGCAACTCGATGGTGTTGCCGCAGCGATTGCGCTGATGGAAGCCGATGCCTGCGACGGCCGCATCCCCACGGCGGGTGACCGCCAGTTTCATGTGCGCATCGCCGAAGCGGCGGGCAATGGCGTGCTGGTCAGCGTGGTCGGCCAGTTGTTCGATGGCCGCGCCAATCCATTGTTCGTCAAGCTCGCGCACTATTTTGAAAATCCGAAAAGCTGGGCTGCCGCAATTCGTGAACACCGCAAGGTGCTCGATGCACTGGCCGCGCACGACGCTGGAGCCGCACGCGCAGCGATGCGCTCGCACATGCAGTTGTCGCACAAGCGCTTTAACGCCGGCTGGCCGGCCGCAAAGCGCGCCAATGATGCCGCCACCGGGGACGATTCAACCGCTTCACTGCGCAGCCAGACCGCGTATGCCGCAGCGGCTTGACGGCTGCTGCCGGGTATACATCGCATAGCCTCGTCACACCCGCGCCGCCGCCGTTCACCCACATTCATCCACGTTCATCCAAACTCACGCGCGCTCACCCACACTCACTCACTCGCCCGCCCCGTCCGATCCCGCCCGCCAAACAAACCGGGCCCGAACCCGCCGCGTCAGAAAGGTCTGCCATGTTTAACTGCCAAATCCATGGCAAGGAAAAAATCGTTCTCGCGCCCTTGCCCGCGCTCGAACCCAAGCCTGACGAAGTGCTGATCCGCTTGGGCGCAGGCGGCATTTGCGGCTCTGACCTGCACTACTACTTCGAGGGCAAGAACGGCAGCTTCGTGGTGCGTGAGCCGATGACGCCCGGCCACGAAGCCTCGGGTGTGCTCGAAGCAGTCGGCAGCAACGTCAAGGGCTTGCAGGCCGGCATGAAAGTCGCGGTCAATCCGTCGCATCCGTGCGGCAAATGCCCGGCCTGCCGCAGCGGCCGCGAAAATTTGTGCGAGCGCATGTTCTTTCTCGGCAGCGCCAGCATTTTTCCGCACGCGCAGGGCATGTTTGCCGATTTGTTCATTCTCGGCGCGCGTCAGGTCACGCCGGTTGAGTCCGCCGTCTCGCTCGGTGAACTCGCGTTTGCCGAGCCACTCGCAGTCGGCCTGCATGCGGTGCAGCGCGCCGGCGGCAACCTGTCGGGCAAGCGCGTGCTGGTCACTGGCGCCGGTACCATCGGCAGTCTGTGCGCGCTGTCGGCCAAGCTCGCCGGTGCCGCCGAGGTGACGGTGTGTGATGTGCTGGACCGCCCGCTCACCATCGCCCGGCACGCCGGTGCCGACCATACGTTCCGCTCCGACACCACCGCTGTCAAAGACTATGCCGCGCGCTTTGACATCGCGCTCGACGCGGCCGCCCATCCGCGCG
>JANOYK010000508.1:0-4036 GCA_031428855.1 Burkholderiales bacterium
CTGTTTCAGGACGTGTCGCTGGTGTCATTGCTCAACGTGACCGATTTTGTCGGCGCGGCCGGCAAGCTGGCGCAGCGCGATGGCCGGCTGGTCGAGATGTATACGTTTGTCGCGCTGGTGTATTTTGTGATGTGCTTTGGCTTGTCGTGGCTGGTCAAGCGGCTACAAAACAAGATTGCCATCGTGCGCTGATGCGCGATGTATCGATGTGCGCCAGCATCAATCTGCACCACCCATCTGCACCACCCATCCGCACCGGGCATCTGCACCAGGCATCCGCAACTGCCATCCGTACCGGGGTATCCACATCACGCATTCACCCAAGCACCAATCCATCACCGGGCCGCTAACTTGCACCACGCGCACAACCGCGCCCGATACGCCACGTCGGGAATCCTATGATTGAAGTCAACAACGTCAGCAAGTGGTACGGCACATTTCAGGTGCTCACCGATTGCACCACCTCGGTCAAAAAAGGCGATGTGGTGGTGGTGTGCGGGCCGTCCGGCTCGGGCAAATCAACGTTGATTAAAAGCGTCAACGGGCTGGAGCCGTTTCAGAAGGGCACCATCCTGCTCGATGGCATTTCGGTGGGAGACCCGAAAACCGATCTGCCCAAGCTGCGCTCGCGGGTCGGCATGGTGTTCCAGAATTTCGAGCTGTTCCCCCATATGTCGGTGATGGAGAACCTGACGATTGCGCAGATCAAGGTGCTGGGGCGCTCTCAAGAGGAGGCGCGCGACAAGGGAATTAAATACCTCGACCGCGTCGGTCTGATTGAACAAAAAGACAAATTCCCGGGCCAGCTCTCGGGCGGGCAGCAGCAGCGCGTGGCGATTGCGCGCGGACTGGCGATGGACCCGATCTGCATGCTGTTTGACGAGCCGACCTCGGCGCTGGACCCCGAGATGGTCGGCGAAGTGCTCGACGTGATGGTGCAACTGGCGCAGGAAGGCATGACCATGATGTGCGTGACCCACGAGATGGGCTTTGCGCGCAAGGTGTCGAACCGGGTGATCTTTATGGATCAGGGCCGCATCGTTGAAGATTGCGCCAAGGAAGAATTTTTTGGCAACCTCGACGCGCGCTCGGAGCGGGCCAAGAATTTTCTGTCCAAAATTCTGGCGCATTGATGGATGTAACGACATACGACCGGCAAGGCATTGGCAAGAGAATTGCCGCATCATTACGTTTGGAAGGATTGAAGACCTGCGCCTCGGCCTGCATCAGGTGTTCAAGTACCACTACACCCCCGGCATGCACGAGAACAACTCGATGGGTGAACTCATCATTAACACCGATGTGTGGAAGAGCCTGACTGGCCAGCAGCAAGAGTGGATCAAGTCGGCCACCAAAGACACCATCGTGTCGTGGGGCGCGAAGTGGCAGAAACAAAACGCCGACGCGATTGACGAGCTGGTGACCAAGCACGGCGTGCAGATCCGCCGCACGCCCGCCGACATTCTCACCGCCAGCCTGAAAGCCTGGGATGAGATCGTCAAGGAAGAGTCGGCCAAGAACGAGATTTTCAAAAAAGTGATCGAGTCGCAGCGCGCCTATGCCGCCAAAGTGGTGCCGGCCAAGCGCCTGATGTTCCCGCCGTATTCGTTTGCGGCCAATCACTACTGGGGCACCGAGTCCGGCGCTGCGGCCAAGAAGGGCGCACCGGCTCAGTGCCAAGAATGCTCGATTCAGTTCGCAAACCACGTGGGCAATTGCGATCGACTTGCGCCTGCGCGGTGCCGCCAGTCTGTTCACGCAGTACCGCCCTACGGCGCGGGGCTTAACTCGATAAAATGCTGCGTCCGGACTATGCCGGCTTTTTGCTTCTTTCATTTCGACAAAGGAAATCCCATGCGTCTCGTCAGCTATCTCAAGGACGGCCAAGCCGACACCGGCGTCATGTCCGGCCCCGACAGGGTCATCGATGTCACCGACCTCATGCCTGACTGGCCGAGCGATATTGTTGAAATTTTGCAGCTTGGCCCCAATGCGCTGGCTGACCTGAAGAAGGCGCTGGGCGAGCGCAAGGGTGTTGCGGCTACGCCGCTCAAAGATCTTGATCTGCTGCCGCTGGTGCCGAATCCGCCCAAGATTATTTGTATCGGCTTGAACTACGCTGACCACGCCAAGGAAGGCGGGCGTGACCGGCCTGACCATCCGAGCTTTTTCATGCGCGGCGCGACGTCGCAAGTGGCGCACGGCAAGCCGATCATCCGCCCCAAGTGTTCGCCCAAGCTTGATTACGAAGCGGAGATTGCGGTCATCATTGGCTCGAAGGCCAAGCATCTGACGCGTGAAAACGCGCTCTCGTGCATCGCCGGTTATTCACTCTACAACGATGGCTCGATCCGCGACTATCAGCGCCGTGGCACGCAGTGGACGCTGGGCAAGAACTTTGATGCCACCGGCGGTTTCGGCCCGTGGTTGATTACGCCTGATGAGCTGCCGGCCGGTTGCGAAGGGCTGCGGATTCAGTCGCGCCTGAACGGCAAGATCATGCAGGATGCGAACACCAAAGATTTTTTGTGGAACATCGTTGAGTCGCTCGTCATCATCACTGAGTGCATGACGCTGGAACCGGGTGACGTCATCATCACCGGCACCCCGGCTGGTGTGGGCTATGCGCGCATACCGCCGGTGTTCATGGCGCCTGGTGATGTAATCGAGATTGAAGTCGATGGCATGGGCGTGTTGATGAATACGATTGCGGACGAGAAGTAATTTTCGGCGGTGCCGCCGCACCGGGTTGGTTTGGCGGCACCCGGATTGCTGCGTTGCGCGGCGTCTTGCAGCGGTGGGCAGCGGGTAGCAGCACTGCGCGGCGTCTTGAAGTGTTGCGTGGCCTTATGAAGCATTGCGCAGTATCGGGAGCCTCTACATGAAACGTCTGATCCAGGTGTTGTTCTCTGCGGTGCTCGCCGCCTCGTGGCTGCTCCCGGCCCACGCGCAATCTGATTACCCCAACAAACCGGTGCGGCTGATTGTGTCGTTCGCACCGGCCGGGCCGGTCGATGTGATTGCGCGCATGCTGGCGCAGAAGATAAGCGAGAAGCTGGGCCAGAGTGTGGTGGTGGAAAATCGCCCCGGTGCCGGCGGCAACATCGCGGCTAAGTATGTCGCCGGGGTGCCGGCTGATGGCTATGTGGTGCTCGCGACCAGCAGCGCCATCGCTGTCAACCAGACCTTCTACAAAGACCCGGGCTACGACGCGCCGAAGGATTTCACGCCGATCGCGCTGGCCGCTACCAGCCCCAACATGATCGTGGCGCATCCGTCGATTGCCTCGAACACGCTGCGTGAATTCATCCGCGATCACAAGGGCAAACCGGTGGCGTATGCAAGCGCGGGCGTGGGCAGCACGCCGCACCTGACTGCCGACAATCTCTTGCGGGTGCAGTCCGGGCTCGATGCGGTGCATGTGCCGTTTCAAGGCGGTGGCCCGGCGGTGACAGCGGTGCTGGGCGGGCAGCCGCCGCTGGGCAGCATTTCACTGCCGCCGACGCTGCCGCATATCAAGGCCGGCAAATTGAAGGCGCTGGCGGTGACGAGTCTCAAGCGCATTGAGGCGCTGCCTAATGTGCCGACCGTGATTGAAGCGGGCTTTCCCGATTTTGAAGATTCGACCTGGGTGGCGTTTCTTGGCCCATCCAATTTGCCGCCGGCCATCGTGGCGCGGCTCAACGGTGCCATCAACGATGCCTTGCGTGATATCAGCATCAAGGAACGGCTCGGCGCGGCAGGCTTTGAAGGCACGCCCGGCACGCCGGGCGAGTTTGGCGCTTACCTGCAAAAGGAAATCGCCAAGTGGGGCAAGATCATCAAAGACACCGGCGCGACGGTGCAATAACAGCAGGCACACCACTCACCCCCACGGAACCACCACCATGACCCCCGCAGACAAAGGCTACGTGCGCCGCATCGTTACCGGCCACGACGATCACGGCAAATCGATTTTCACCGAAGACACGGCCGCGCCCTCGGTGCATACCAACCCCAGGCGCGTCGGCTACCACCTGACCAACCTGTGGATGAC
>JANOYK010000509.1:0-1814 GCA_031428855.1 Burkholderiales bacterium
GGTGATCGGTCAGTTGCGCATCTGCGATGACGCTGGTGTGCCGGTGGCGAATGGCACGCCCGGCACCATCTACTTCGCCGAAGGCCGCGCCTACAGTTATCACAATGACCCGGAGAAAACCGCCAGCAGCCGCAATGCGCAAGGTTGGACTACCTTAGGCGACGTCGGCTATGTGGACGGCGAAGGCTACCTCTACCTCACCGACCGCAAGGCCCACATGATTATCTCGGGCGGCGTCAACATCTACCCGCAAGAGGCCGAGAACCTGCTCATCACGCACCCGAAGGTGCTCGACTGCGCCGTAATCGGCGTGCCCAACGAAGACTTCGGCGAAGAAGTCAAAGCGGTGGTGCAGCCGCGTGACATGCGCGATGTGGCCGGGCCGCTGGCCAAAGAACTCGAAGCCGAGTTGATCGCGTTTTGCCGCGAGAGTTTGTCGCCGGTCAAATGCCCGCGCTCGATTGACTTCGAAGCCGAGCTGCCGCGCCACCCCACCGGCAAGCTCTACAAGCGTTTGCTGCGCGACCGCTACTGGGCCGGGCGTGCCAGCAAGATTATTTAAGCCGCCACATCATTCTCAACACACCAGAAACAACAAGGACCCTCATGAAAACCGCAGTCACCGACATGCTCGGCATCCGCTACCCCATCATTCAAGGCGGCATGCAATGGGTCGGCTTCGCCGAGCTGGCATCGGCCGTCTCCAACGCCGGCGGCCTCGGCATTCTCACCGCACTCACCCAGCCGACGCCGGATGATCTGGCGAAAGAGATTGCACGCTGCCGCTCCATGACCGACAAACCGTTCGGCGTCAACCTCACCATCCTGCCGTCGATCAATCCGCCGCCCTACGCCGAATACATGCAGGTCATTATCGACAGTGGCATCAAGATCGTCGAGACCGCCGGCAACAACCCGCGCGATGTCGTGCCAAAGTTCAAACAACACGGCATCAAGGTGCTGCACAAATGCACCTCGGTGCGCCACGCGCTGTCAGCCGAGCGCCACGGTGTCGACATCATCTCGATCGACGGCTTTGAATGCGCCGGCCACCCCGGTGAAGACGACGTCACCAACCTGATCCTGATCCCCGCTGCCGTGCGTGCCGTCAAGATACCGGTGGTGGCCTCGGGCGGGATTGCCGACGGCTATCAAATGGCGGCGTGCTTTGCGATGGGCGCGCAAGGCATCAACATGGGCACGCGCTTCATGTGTACCCAGGAAGCACCGGTGCATGACAACGTAAAGCAGGCGCTGGTCAAGGCCGGTGAGCGCGACACCAACCTGATTTTCCGCACCATGCACAACACCTCGCGCGTGCTCAAAAACGCCGTGTCAGACGAAGTGGTGGCGCTGGAGAAGAAGGGCGCAGCGTTTGAAGAAGTGCGCCACCTGGTGGCCGGCGGGCGCGGCAAGAACGCGATGAAAACCGGCGATGTCGATGGCGGCATCGTCAGCGCCGGCATGGTGGTGGGCTTGATTCACGACGTGCCCACCTGCGCAGAGTTGATTGACCGCATCGTGCGCGAGTGCCGCGAGAGTTTGGCGGCGGCGAGCCGGCTGGCGGCGTAGCGCTTACGGCAACCGTACCGCTGGGCTGGCGCTGGCGCGCGCCGCGCGCTTGACAAACTGCCGGTCGAATGTCACCACTTCATCCGCCTCGCCGCTAAACGCGAGAATGCAGGCATCCTTGAATGGCACTCCTTGCCGCGCCAGCCGGATTGCCGCCTCGAAAGATGTCCGATCCTGCACTTGAACACCGGGCAGCATAAACAGCGCTTCAAGCGCATCGAACGCGTCATCGTCAGTCAACC
>JANOYK010000510.1:0-4670 GCA_031428855.1 Burkholderiales bacterium
AAAGCCGACCCGGTCGCGGTCGAGCTGGTGCGCAATGGCCTGGTCGCCGCCACCGAAGAAATGAAATCGGTGTTGATGCGCACTTCGTACAACATGATTATTTACGAGGCGCTTGATTTCACCGTCGGCTTGTTTGACGCGACCGGCCAAACCCTGTCGATTGGCTTAGGCCTGCCAACCTTCATTCGCGGCATGAGCGATGTAGTCAAGGCCAAGCTGGCGCACTGGGGTCTCGATGGTATTGACCCCGGCGACATCCTGCTCACCAACGACTCCTACACCACCGGCGCGCACCTTAACCACCTGACGTTTTCTATTCCCGTGTTTCACCGGGGCAAGATCGTCGCTTTCTCCACCTGCATGGCGCACTGGCAAGACATCGGTGGCATTCTCAATGGCGTCACCACCGACATCTACGCCGAAGGCTTGCAAATTCCGCCGGTCAAGTTTCACTCGCGCGGCGTGCTCAACACCGAGATGCGCGATTTGATTTTGATGAACGTGCGCCGCCCCGACCGCGCAGCTGGTGATCTCGAAGCACAACTCTCGGCCTGCCGCACCGGCGTCAAACACATGGAAGCAATGCTGGCGCGCCACGGTGCCGCCGCGATGCAGACCTGCATTGAAGCGATCATGCATCACAGCGAAATGGCAGCGCGCGCGCGCGTGCGTGCCATGCCCGACGGTGTGTATCAAGCCGAGTCGTGGATGGACGACGACGCAGTCGACATCGACCAGCCAGTGCCGGTGCGCGTCAAGGTCACGATTGCCGGCGACCAGATGACAGTCGATTTGTCGGACATGAGTCCGCAGGTGAAAGGCTTTTACAACTCCGGTGCCGGCGTCGCCTGCGCACAGGTGGCGTTCAAGTGTCTGACGCTCGCGAGTGACTACCCGATCAACGATGGCAACTTCCGCCCGCTCACCGTGATCGTGCCGCCCGGCACGGTGGTGAGCGCGCGCCATCCCGCACCGATGCGGGTCTGGATGACCTATCCGATGACGGTGGTCGATACGATTTTCAAGGCGCTGGCGAATGCGATTCCGGACGATGTGATCGCCGGCCACCATGCTGATCTGGTGATCGCCAACCTGAACGGCATCCACCCGCGCGATGGCCGCTTGTGGATCTATCTGGGCGGCTTGATTGGCGGTGGCTGGGGCGCAAAATCGAATCAGGATGGCGTCAACGTCACCGTTTGCATGAACGATGGCGACACCCACAATGGCCCGTCCGAACAAGTGGAGAACAAATTTCCGCTGCTGGTCAAACACTATCGCCTGCGGCAAGACTCGGGCGGCGCGGGCGAGTTTCGCGGCGGGCTGGGGGCCGAGACGGAAATTGTGGCGCTCACGCGCGTCAACTATCAAACCCGGATCGACCGCGTGAAGCACCCACCGTGGGGCCTGCACGGCGGCAGCGCAGCGCTCGGCAATCAAATTGCAGTGCGCCGCAAAGACGGCAGCGAAGAGATTTTTGCCGGCGGCAAGGTCAACACGCGGCTCGAAGCCGGTGAAGCCTACATCTTGCGTTCGGGCGGCGGCGGCGGGTTTGGCAAACCGAAAAAACGCACGCGCGCGGCGGTTTTGCGTGATCTGCGGCTGGGCTACATTTCGCCGCAGGCGGCGGAGCGCGACTATGACGTGGTGCTGACACAACCAGAGCGCGCTGCGAGTGGTTGATGCCGCCATTGCAGTGTATGCGCTGCAACTACTCGGGCGCTGGCAGCGCGTACGCAACGGGCATCTGGCGTTTTCGGCCGGCTGCGCCTGCACCTATGGCGGCTCGATTGACCTCACCGAGTTCGATGAGTTGATCCTCGACTATCTGCGCAACAAGTTTGCCCAAGACGCCGCCGTGAGCGCCTTCATCACGCAGCGGGCCAGCACCGCACCGGGCCGGCCGGCGTCGTTAAGCGTGCTGCTGCAAGCGCTCGCCGCGCCGGGGGCTGCGGCCCGCCGCGCAGCAGGCCCCGCGCCGCTGCGCCTGGCAGCGGCGCAAGGGCGCACCGTGCTGCAAGCGCTTGAAGGCAGCATCGCTTCGATTGAGGAGCAGCATCCGTTATGAGTGGGTTTGCGCACTACTGCCGCATTCTGTAAACTGGCCTTCGTGTTCACGGTTCTGCCGCCCCTGCTCAACGTTGAGACCCTTGCCAAGGGGCATGGCATCCGCGAATTGCGGCGTCTTGAACGCATACACGGCAAGGGTAATTGGCTCAAGAAAAAGGCAATAGCGCGGGTGCGGATCGAATCGGGCGCGATCCTCAATGCGGAAATTCACTGATATGAAGCTCATGGCATCGGCAAAGTCGAGCACAAAATCAAGCGCTACCTCTAAGCATTTCGTGATTTGCTTAGCGAGCGGCAAAACACCGGCTTCGCTGGAAGCCGGCAAGGTGTACGAGCGTCTGCTGGACGCTGCATCGGAAGCCACCGGTATGCTGCGCATCGTCGATGAGTCGGGCGAGGACTACCTTCACCCTGCCCGCTTGTTTGGGCGCATCTCGTTGCCGATCGAGACGCGGCTGGCGCTCGTGCGAGCCTGACTGGCCGCCCATCAAGAGAAGTCCTGGAGCGGTCAGCCTCAGGCCGCCTGCCGCGTCTGCTGCGCTGCTGCTTGCTTGGTGGCGGTCCACTTGTCCAGCTTGGCGCGCGCACCGTTGGTGGCCGGATTCATCTCGGCATCGTGATCGGGCAGCTTGGCAGTGAGCTCAATCACATAGCCATTCGGGTCACGAAAATAAATCGACTTGATGAAGTGGTGATCCGACACGCCGCGCAGGTCCATCCCCGCTGCGCGGCCCTTGGCAAACATCGCCTCCAGCGTGGGCATGTCCACTTCGAGCGCAATGTGCAAATCAAAATCATGCTGCGTCTTGAAGTCAAACGGCATGTCGGGCGCTTCAAAATAGGCGAGGTAAGAGCCGTTGCCCATTTGATAAAACGTATGCAGCGTGCTGGTGGCGCGCCCGCTCATGGTCTCGTTGATTTCCAGCGTACCGGCCAGCGGCAGGCCGAGAAAATCTTCGTAAAACTTGCGCGTCGTCTCCGAATCGCGGCAGCGGTAAGCGTTGTGATGCAACCCGTGAATCTGGATCGATTGGGATGGTGAGGGTGATGGTGAGGGTGATGGGGTCATGCGGGCCTCCAGGCAATCCGTCGCGCGCGTCCGCCGGGTGCGAGACGCGCGCTCCGTTCACTAAGCTTCGATCAGTTTCACTCAGTTTCAACCGGTACTAAATGGCGACGAACGCCTGACCCTTGATCGACGCCGCAAAACCGTCAATCGCCTCATGCACCTTGGCCCAAGGTTTCAGGCCGCGCATGGTGCCAAGCCAGCGCTCCACATTCGGATAGGCGCTGTATTGGCAGCCGATCAAGCCACCGAGCGCAATCATCTCTGCGCCCATGTAATCGGCCAGCGTAATGCTGTCTCCGCACAAAAACTTTTTGTTGCCGAGCAGTTGCTGGTCAAGAATCTTCAGCCAGCCCTCGGTCTTTTGCTTGCCCCACGCCAGCGTGCCCGCCTGGACATCATCGCCCGGGCGTTTGTGCGAGGGAAACGCCTGCGGATAAATCAACCCATAAGCAAAATCCTTGTAGCTGTTCGAGTTGAACCAATCCATCATCTCGTTCACGCGCGCGCGCTGCTTCAAATCTTTCGGATACGCGTTTGAGCCGGCCTTATCAGCGAGGTAGCGCACGATGGCCGCACTCTCAGTCAAGCGGAAATCACCGTCTTCGAGCACCGGCACCAGCTGGCTCGGATTGATCTTGGCAAACTCGGGCGTCAGGTGCGCGCCGGTGAACAGATCAACCAACTCGTAGTCAAGATCAATGCCCTGATCGAGTGCAAACAGTTGCACGATGCGGCTGGTGGTCGAGGCGGGGTGGTAATATAGTTTCACGACGCGCTCCTTCAAATTGGTTCGGGGGCGGACAGTGTAGCGCTGCGGCGGGGGCGGGGGCGCTGATAAACGGCAGCAGCAGCAACGGCGCAAATCACCAATCGGAAAAAGCGCACAGCCACCCGCCCGGAAACCATTGGTACAAGCCAGTCTTGGACCGCGATGGCCCAAGAAGCGCATGGAATGGACTTAAGCGCGCTGCGGCCTCGCCAAAACCCAAGCACCGCAAGCCACTCGCGCCGGGTCCGGCGCAATTGCGTCAGGCGTGAACTTCAATACGCTCGCTTGACGAATGCGGCAGAGGAATGGGAATGCCGTCTTCCTGCATGCCTTCCAGATGAAATGCGATGGCTTCCTGCATCAGTTTTGAAACCTCGGCGCGGCCATCACCCACCGCGATGCAGCCAGGAAGGTCTGGCACATGACCAGGGCGAGTTCACCTTTCTGGGCCCGGAGGCCTACCGTTCCAAGATGACGATGACCTCGACACGCCAGCGCCTGCTGATTCGATGTGGGCGGTATTCGGCAGCCCTCAGCAACCGGCACCTGCCAGCAGTTTCCATCGGCAATGTCCTGAAAGCCGCTCCCACCAAGGGTTTTAGGGCATGCCCGTTAAAGACAATGCTATTCCCTGCAATCAGAGCTGTCCGAAATTCCTGAAATGCAGAAATCAGGGGCGCGAAAATTCGGTTAATCGCCCAGATAGTTGAGCAGGCCGGTCACGACTTCTTGCCCTCAATACGCTTGACCTCACGGTCGAAG
>JANOYK010000511.1:0-11330 GCA_031428855.1 Burkholderiales bacterium
CGATTACATGGGCAAGCCGGTGATTGCGATCATCAACACCTGGAGCGACATCAACACCTGCCACACGCATTTCAAACAGCGCGTCGAAGAAATCAAGCGCGGCATCTGGCAGGCCGGCGGGTTTCCGGTCGAGATGCCGGCCATGTCGCTCTCTGAGCCGATGCAAAAGCCGACCACCATGCTGTATCGCAACCTGCTGGCGATGGAGACCGAAGAACTGCTGCGCTCTTACCCGGCCGACGGCTGCGTGCTGATGGGCGGCTGCGACAAGACCACGCCGGCGCTGATCATGGGGGCACTCTCGATGAATCTGCCTACGATGTTCATGCCGGCCGGGCCGATGCTGCGCGGCGATTACAAGGGCAAGTTCCTCGGCAGCGGGTCGGATACCTGGAAATACTGGGCCGAGCTGCGCGCCGGCAATATCACCGAGGACGACTGGCAGGAAGAGGAAGACGGCATCGCGCGCTCGCCCGGCCATTGCATGACCATGGGCACGGCGTCCACCATGACCAGCGCAGCCGAAGTGCTGGGCTTCACGCTGCCGGGTGCGGCGTCGATCCCCGCGCCCGATTCACGCCATGCGCAGATGGCGACGCTGACCGGCAAAGCGATTGTCGAGATGGTGTGGGAGGATGTCAAGCCGACTGATTTTCTCTCTGCCGCGTCGTTCGATAACGCGGTGACTGCTGTGCTGGGCTTGGGTGGTTCGACCAATTCGATTGTGCATCTGGTGGCGATGGCCAAGCGCGCCGGCATCAACTTGACGATTGATCGCTTTGATGAACTCGCGCGCAAGACGCCGGTGATTGCCAACCTGCGGCCCTCGGGCGCGTATTTGATGGAAGACTTTTATTACGCGGGCGGGCTGCGCGCGTTCCTTGCGCAAATGGGCGACCTGCTCGACGGCAGCGCGAAGCAGTGCAACGGCAAGACCCTCGCCGAGAACATTGCCGGCGCCAAGATATACAACGACGACGTGATCCGCCCGCGCTCCAATCCGCTGGTGGCCAAGGACGGCCTCGCAGTATTGCGCGGCAACCTCGCCCCCGGCGGCGCGATCATCAAACCGGCCGCGATGGAGAAGCGCTTTTACAAACACCAGGGCCGCGCGGTGGTGTTCAAGGATTACAACGATATGAATGCGCGTATCGACGATGAAAACCTCGATATCGATGCCGACAGCGTGATCGTGCTGCAAAGCGCCGGCCCGCAGGGCGCGCCCGGCATGCCGGAGTGGGGGCAGTTGCCGATTCCGCAAAAACTCCTCAAGCAAGGCGTGCGCGACATGCTGCGCATTTCCGACGCACGCATGAGCGGCACCAGCTACGGCGCCTGTGTATTGCATGTGACGCCCGAGTCGCATGTGGGCGGGCCGCTGGCGCTGGTGCAAACCGGTGATGTGATCGCGATGGACATTGAAGCCCGCACCGTCGATATCAAAATCAGCGATGAAGAATTTGCCAAACGCCGCGCCGCGTGGAAGGCACCTGCACCGAAGTTCACGCGCGGCTATGGCGTGCTGTATCTCAAGCATATTCAGCAGGCTGACAAGGGTTGTGATTTTGATTTTCTGGAGCCGGACAAGGTCAAGGCCGCCGCTGCCGTTGGTGGCGGCGAGCCGGAAATTCATTGAACCGGTGTTAAACAGCGGCTTCTTCAACCGGGCGGTTCACGCCCGTCAAGCAGCACCCAACCAAGGAGAGAAACATGACTGATGCCAATCAACCCAGCCAACCCCGGCGCCGCCAATTACTCGCCGGCATGGCGGCACTCGGTGCCTCCAGTGCGTTTTCCACCCGGGCCGGCGCGCAAAGCTTCCCCTTCACACCAAACCAGCGCTACCCCGACCCGGCGGTGCAGATTCTCGATCCGTCGTTCACCAAATACCGCATCTACAGCAGCACGGTGGAGCAGGTCGGCACCGGTATGAGCTGGGCCGAAGGGCCGGTGTATTTCCCCGGCGCGAAAGCGGGTGACCCCGGCTACGTGCTGATGAGCGACATCCCGAACAACCGCATCATGAAGTTCAACGAGAAGGACGGCAAGTTCACGGTACACAAGACCAACGCCAACTACGCCAACGGCAACGCACGCGACCGCCAGGGCCGCCTCATCACCTGCGAGCACTCGGTCACGCGCCGCGTGGTGCGCACCGAGAAGAACGGCAAGATGACGGTGTTGGCCGACAGCTTCGAGGGCAAGCGCCTCAATGCGCCGAACGACATCGTGGTCAAGTCGGACGACAGCGTCTGGTTTACCGACCCGCTGTTCGGCATCAACGGTGAATGGGAAGGCTCGCGCGCCAAGCCCGAGCAGGCCACCACCAATGTTTACCGCATCGCCGCTGATGGCAAGATCAGCGCCGTCATCACGGATCTGGTCAACCCGAACGGGCTGGCGTTCTCGCCGGACGAATCGAAGCTCTACGTGGTGGAATGGCGCGGCACACCCAACCGCAGTATCTGGTCGTATGACGTTAAAGCCGATGGCACCGTCGACAACAAGACCAAGCTGATCGACGCGGCCGACTTCGGCTCGCTCGACGGCTTTCGCGTTGACCGCGACGGCAACCTCTGGTGCGGCTGGGGCAGCAATGGTGCGTTGCAGGCCGAGGCGACAGACACCGGCGCACGCAAGGTGTTTCAACTGCGCGGCAAGCCCGAAGACCTCGATGGCGTGATGGTGTTCAACCCGCAGGGCAAGGCGATTGGTTTTATCAAGCTGCCCGAGCGCTGCGCCAACCTGTGCTTTGGCGGGCCGAAGCGCAACCGCCTGTACATGACCAGCTGTCATTCGCTGTACGCGCTGTACGTCGAAGCGCACGGCGCGGTCTGAGCGGCCTGAGTGGCCTGAGTGGTCTGCTCTGTTACTGCAATCTGTCACTGAAACAACCGCCCTGCCCCGCCCCGCCCTGCACGGGGCGTGGCAGGGCGGTCAATGAAAGTCTCTCCTCATGATCCGCCTCCTTTCCGCGCCGCTGCTGGCAGTGCTGTTCACTCTATTCGCATCACACGCGCCAGCACAGAGTTATCCGAACCGCACCGTCACCATGATCGTGCCGTTCCCGCCCGGCGGCGGCACCGATGTGGGCGCGCGCATCATCGCGCAACGCCTCTCGGCAAAATGGGGGCAGTCTGTTGTGGTGGAAAACCGCGCAGGCGCAGCCGGCATCGTCGGCATGGAGGCGGCAGCCAAGGCCAAGCCCGATGGTTACACCGTCATCATGGGCAATGTCGGCACGGTGTCGATCAACAACTCGCTTTACAAAAAACTCCCCTACGATCACGACACCGCGTTTGCGCCCATCACCTTTGTGGCTGACCTGCCGCTGGTGATGCTGGCCAACCCCGGCTTCGCCCCCAAGACCCCGCGTGAAGTGATTGCGCTGGCCAAGACCGAACCGGACAAGGTGACGTTCGCGAGCAGCGGTGCCGGTGGCGCGCCGCATCTGGCGGCGGAAATTTTTCAGAACATGGCGGGCGTGAAGATGCTGCATGTGCCGTACAAAGGCGGCGGCCCGGCCGTGGCCGACCTGATGGCGGGTCACGTCAACATTTTGTTTACCACTGTGCTGGAGGCGGTGGGCCATGTCAAATCAGGCAAGCTGCGCGGCATGGCAGTGACCAGCAGCGTGCGCTCGCCTGCCTTGCCTGACACACCAACCATGGCCGAGGCAGCATTGCCCGGCTATGACACCGGCTCGTGGATTGGCCTGCTGGCGCCGGCCGGCACACCCGTTGCCGTCATCGACAAAATCACTGCCGATGTGCGCGACATGCTCGCCCAGGCCGACACGCGCCAGACCTTCATTTCGCAAGGCGCGCTGCCGCGCAGTCTGTCGACGGCAGAGTTCACGGCATTGATCGAGACCGACAAGAAGCGTTACGCGCGCATCATCCAGGAAAAGAATATCCGCTCCGAGTAAATGCCCATCATCAGGAAGACGATTCGATGAAACATCACTCCTCCCGCCGCACCGCACTTTGCACATTGCGTGCCCTGTCACTCGCCGCGTTGCTGCCAGCCACCGCATCAGCGCAAGACGGCGCATGGCCTAACAAACCGCTGAGCTACATCGTGCCGTTCACCGCAGGCGGCTCGACCGATGTGATCGGCCGCACGGTCGCGCAAAAACTCGCTGAGGCATTGAAGCAGCCGGTGCTGGTCGACAACAAACCGGGCGCGACGGCAGACTGACGCAGCCCGCCGCACTCTCGCAAATCCGCCCAGGCCATGCCAGAAGAGGCGCTCCCACCAACGATTTCGGCTGCCATGCCGTCAAGACCCGCTTCCACCAAGGATTTTCAGCCTGCCACATCCTGCAAACCACGCCCAACATGAACCCCACTACGCTCGCCCTGCTCAAAAAAACCAGCGTCGCCACCCTCTGCACGCAGCTCTTCAAGCGCGGTCTGCGCAATGGGTACATTCAGGGCGTGGCGTGCCTGACCAAGCCCTCCACCGGCAACATGGTCGGCCCGGCGTTCACCATGCGCAGCATCCCCGCACGCGAAGACCTCGACCAGCTCTCGGCGTTTGACAACCCGATGCATCCGCAGCGCAAGGCGATTGAGTCAGTGCCGCCGGGCCACGTGCTGGTGCTCGATTGCCGGGGCGAAAAACGCGTCGCCTCGGGTGGACAGATTTTGACCACGCGTCTGAAAATTCGCGGCGGTGCCGGACTGGTGTCAGACGGTGCGATCCGCGATAGCGGCGAGATCAGCAAAATGGATTTTCCGGTCTACACCGCCGGTGCCAGCGCGCCGCTCAACCTGATTCACCACCACGCGCTCGACCAGAACGTGCCGATTGGCTGCGGCGGTGTCGCAGTCTATCCGGGCGACATCATGGTGGGCGACGACGAAGGGGTGGCGGTGATTCCTGCACACCTGGCCGATGAAGTGGCGCGCGATGCGGCTGAGCAAGAGGTGATGGAGCAGTTTCTGCTCGAACGCATCGAGGGCGGTGCCACTCTGCCGGGCACCTATCCGCCGAATGACGAAGTACGCGCGGCGTTTGCGGTGTGGCGCAAGGCACGCAATCTGTAGCCATCCCGCTATAGCTACGCCGGTGTAGCTACGCCGGTGTAGCCATCCCGGTGCTGCACCCGGGGCAATCCCCCACACATCACTGGCCTGACAACCGCTCTGGCCGCCATTGTCAGCCGATGACCCCGCCGCAATCCGCTCTGGCAGCGGCTCTCACGGCAGTGCCTGGTTGAGCATTCTCCTGCTTACTGCACGAAGGCGTTGGAATAGAGATCGGTGATCGCCGACGCCTTGGGCACGATGCCTTGCGCGACGTAAAACTTTTGCAACTCATCGAGGCGCTTCGCATCCATCGTGCCCAGCGTGGTCTGGCCCGCGTAGACATTCGAGTTGTAAAGGCGGAAGGTCTCTTCGACGAACGCTTCACGGCCCTTGTGCGCGGGCACGGCGATGACGTAATCGGCCACGGCGGCTTTCGGGTCGTTCATGATGTCGCGCATGCCGCGCAGGGTGGCACGCACAAACTTGCGCACCATCTCGGGCCGCTTGGCGATCACATCGTCCGACACCAGAATCGCCTGCGCCATGCTGGCGGTGTACTCATGCGCGGGCATCAGGCGCACCTTGGCACCGGCCATGCGCGCTTCCACCACCCACTCGGGCACTGCGGCCATGGCGTCGGCTTTGCGCGCGGCGAACAATTGCCACACGCCGGCCGGCCCAGCCGCTTGCGCGTCCACATCGTTTTTGGTCAGGCCTGCGGTGGCCAGCATGCCGAGCAGCGCGTAGTAGCCGCTGTCGGCATAACTCATCGCCGTGACGGTTTTGCCCTTGAGGTCTTTGGGGGAGCGGATGGCGGAGTCTTCATGCACCGTGAGCTGGGTCATCGAGCGGCCGCCGAGCACCGCTACCGCCTTGACCGGCGCGCCCTGCGCGCGCGCGATGATGGGTGTGTCGCCAAACGCGCCGCCAATGGCGGCATTGCCCGCGCCAATTTGCTTGGCCACATCGACCCCGCCACGCCCAGGCTGAAACGTGACCTTGAGACCTTCAGCCGCGTAGTAGCCACGATGCTGCGCCAGCATCCACGGCGCGAACGCGACTTGCGCTGCGGGCGCGGGCAGCAGATACAGCACCTCCTCTTGCGCATGCACAGACACGCTCGCGCTGGCCAGACCCAGCGCAGCAACCGACACGGCAAACCAGCGATACAAAGTCATCATTGTCAACTCTCCTCAAAACGGAACTGAATGAAACATGCGCTGCGGTCAAACACCAGAGCATCACGAGGGCATTACACACGGGCACCAGCAGGGCACCAGCAGGGCACCAGCAGGACACCAGCAGGGCACCAGCACAACCGCGAGAATAGCGGATACCATTGCTTTGTCAATCAAAGCCCAACTTGGCAGTGCGGCGTATCAATCCAACGCCCAATGCCCGCCCCCCCTGAAAGGAGATGTTGCGTGAACCGCGTCGAACCCACCATCCATCTCGTTGCACCCGCAGCGCGCAGCGCACCCGCAGCACCGGGCGCAGCGGAGCTTGGCGCATTGGTGCGCTCTGATGCGGTCCATCACTCGGTCTACAGCGACCCGGCGATTTTTGAACTGGAAATGATGCGCCTGTTCGGCCGCGCCTGGCTGCTGCTGGGTCATGAGAGCCAGGTCAAGGCGGCGGGCGACTGGATCAGCACCCGCGCCGCACGCGAGTCGGTGATCGTGGCGCGCCACACTGACGGCAGCATCGGCGCATTCTTCAACCGCTGCACCCATCGCGGCACCCAGCTCTGCCACGAGGCGCGCGGCAACAACAAACAGTTTGTGTGCCCGTATCACGGCTGGATCTTCGGCACCGACGGCGCGTTGAAGCAAGTGCCGGTGGCGCAAGGCTATGGGCCGGACGCCGGCAAACAATTTGCCGGTCTCGGCCTCGCGCGCCTGCCGCGCGTCGCCCTCTATCGCGGTTTCATCTTCGGCTCGCTCGCTGCCACTGGCCCGGCGCTCACCGATTGGCTCGGGCCGCTGGCCAGTTCGATTGACGACATGGTGGATCGTGCCCCCGGCGGCGAACTGCAGATCACCGGCGGTGTGTTCAAGCACGCTTATGACGGCAACTGGAAACTGATGCTGGAAAATCATCTCGACGGCATTCACCCCAACTACGTGCATGCCTCGTCGGTAGCGGCCTCACGCGAGGCACCCGACCCGGGCGCGCCGGAAAAATACGCCGACATCGCCGTGCGCCAGATGCGCCAGAACGGCGCACCCGAAGCGGTGTGGGAAGCCACCGGCATGTGGACCACTGATTGGGGCCACGGCTACATGGGTGACTACCACTCTGACAGCCGCCTGGTGGCCGGCATGAACAACCCGGTGTTCACCGACTACCGCCAGCGGCTTGAGGCGCGCGCCGGCAAAGCGGAGAGCGACCGCATCCTCGGCGTCACGCGCTGGAACTCGATTCTGTATCCCAACGTCTCGTTCATGAGCCAGTTCCGCCAACTGCGCATCGTCCATCCGCTCGCAGTGGATCGCACCGTGGTCTATGCCTATTCGTTCGCCATGCCGCAAGCGCCGGCCCAAATGTTGCGCGACACGATAGCGTTTTCCAACGTCGTCAACGGCACCGCCTCATGGGTGCTCACGGATGATCTGGAAGTGTATGGCCGGGTGCAGCGCGGCCTCGCTGCACGGCAGCCCGAGTGGGTGTCGATCGGGCGCGGCGCCGGCGGTGACGTGCAAGAAGCCGGTGGCTCCCTGCGCGGCGCCAGTGGCACCAGCGAGATATTTATCCGGCAGCAGCATCAGGCGTGGTTGCGCTATATGACTGCTGAGGGGGAGTTGGCATGAGCGGCACAGGCGGCACAGGCGGCACAACCGGTACAACGCGCACGGCCCCAGCACCCCACGCGCCCCGCGCCGCTGATAGCCACACACTCGCCGAGGCCACCCACCTGCTCCACCTCGAAGCCTGGTTGCTTGACCACAATCGCCTGACCGAATGGCTTGCGCTGTACACACCAGACGCCACCTACTGGGTGCCGCTCGAAGCCGGTCAGGCAGACCCGTTGCAGACCAGCTCGATCATCTATGACGATCATCTGCTCATGACCGTCCGGGTGCAGCAATATGCCGACGCGCGTGCCCACGCGCGCCGCCCCGCCACGCGCACGGTGCATCAGGTGAGCAATGTGTTGCTGCTCGATGCGCCGCGCGGTGCGCCGCGCGGGGCAGCTCCCGCTGCCACAGCCAATGCCTCCGCCGCAGAGCTGCTCGTTTCCTCCGCACTCACCGTCGTCGAGTACCGGCTGGAACGCCAGCGCGTCTGGGGCGCGTGCGTCGAGCACCGCCTGCGCCGCACGGCAGATGGCCTGCGCATCGCCACCAAGCGGATTGATCTGGTGAACTCGGAAGCCGAGCTCGACGGCATCACGATTTTGTTTTGACGCGGGCTGGCGTTGAGGCGTTTAAACAAGCACAATCATTTTTCAAATTAGCGCTAGACTTGTATCTATGGGCATCATCTACGCAGACATGAGGGTGTCGAATTTTGCGCATCCCGAACTCGAAGAAATTACCGTCAACGCGCTGGTGGACACGGGCGCGCTCGATTTGGTGATCCCGGAGCACCTTGCAATTCAATTGGGCCTCACCGATTTGAAGCCGCGCGAAGTGCATCTCGCCGATGGCTCACGCAAGCTGGTGCGTTACGCCGGCCCCGTCAAGATCGAAATGATGGGGCGTGATTGCGTCACCGCCGCTGTGGTGATGGGCGATCAAGTGTTGCTCGGCGCGATCCCGATGCAGGCAATGGATGTGATCGTGCATCCGCGCACGGAGCAAGTGATACCCAACCCGGAAAGTCCCAACGTGCCATCGTTTCTGGCAGTGGGCGGGCAACGGCCACAACGCTGAAACCGTTGGTGGTAGCGGTTCTCCGCCAGTTTCTATACCGCAATCTTCACTCAATCAACAGATAGGACGCGCGGTGCTTGCTCTCCGCGTACGCATCTCAGTCGCGATACGATGGATCGATCCGGTCGAGCATGCGCAGCAAGCCGGGCCATTCCAGCCGGCCCAAGGGGCTGGCACCATCGGTGTACTGCTCGATCTTCGCTTTCGAAAATCCACGATCCGCAATCTGCCGTTGCACCCGTTTCGACGGCATCGTCAGCTTCTCGCCGCTACCCAGCGCATCCACCTGCGCCTGCATCGCCTTCTCCAGATGCCACATCATCGAGAACGCCTGCCCGGCTGTCTCGCCCGCCACCAGCGTGCCGTGATTGCGCAGGATCATGACCGGCTTGCCGCCCATGTCTTGCGCCAGGCGGTCACGTTCATCCAGATCGAGCGCGAAGCCTTCGCTATCGTGATACGCCACCTTGTCATGGAACAGCATGGCGTGCTGCGAGAGCGGCAGCAAGCCGCGCTTCATCATCGACACCGCCATGCCGGCGCGGGTGTGCGAGTGGATCACGCAAGCGGCATCGGGCCGTGCTGCGTGGATCGCACTGTGAATCACAAACCCGGCGCGGTGAATCCGGTGCGGTGAGGCATCAACATTGTTGCCTTCCAGATCAACCTTGACCAGACTTGACGCGGTGATTTCATCGAACATGAAACCGAACGGGTTGAGCAGGTAGTGGTGCTCGCTGTCGGGCACACGCAGCGAGATGTGGGTGTAGATCAGATCAGTCCAGCCGTAGTGCGCCGCGAGGCGGTAGCAGGCGGCGAGGTTGACGCGCGCTTCGCGTTCAGCGGCGCTGGTGCGGGATCTGGATGCGGTGGCACCGATGCGTTTAACTGCGAGGCCCATGACGTGATCTCCGGTTCAAATGTTCGATATCAATGTGGGTGCCGATTGCCGTGCGGCTGGCATCAGACTGCCAATGCTATCCGGATTGCGCGCCGCCCGCCGCAGCAAGCGCCGCCGCGCGCGCCAGCAAACGCTGCGCCGTCAACATCATCGGCACTTCGATCCACAACCCGCCCACCAGCACGCGCTCTTCGCCACGCGCGCGCGCGGCGTCGAACGAGGTGATGATGGCGCGTGCTGTATCGCATTCCTCTTTCGAGGGCGTAAGTGCCGCGTTGATCGCGGCAGCGTGATCGGGCCGCACCAGGCTCTTGCTGCGATAACCGATGCGCCGCGCGAAGCGGGCTTCATGGACTGCGCCATCGACGTCGGCGAAAGTGTAGGGCGCATCGATGGGCTCGATCCCGGCAGCGCGGCATTCGAGCACGAAGCGGCGGCGTGCGTAATCGAGTTCGACGGCATCGCGTCCACGCTCAGCCATCAGATCGGCGGCGAGGTCTTCGGTGCCGAGCAGTGCAGCGCGCACGCGCGGGCTGGCGGCGGCCATCTCGCGCAGGTTGACGACACCGAGTGCGGTTTCACAAATCGGCAAGAGCGTGATGCTGCCCTCGGGCATGCCGCGCAGTTTTTCGCGGCGGGTGATTTCGGCATCGAGCGCGTGCATGTCGCCAGCCGATGCGGCCTTGGGATACGCGACGATATCGGGGTGCGCCGGGATCACCATGTCGAGGTCGGTCATGCCGCCTTGGTCGAGCCGGTTGATGCGCACCACCACCACCGCGCCGGCAGCGCGCCAGGCCGAATACAAATCCGCAGCGAGCATGCGTGCCTCATGGCGGCGCGCCGGTGGCGTGAAGTCTTCGAGGTCTTGGATCAGCACATCAGCGCCGCTGTGCATGGCGGCGTCGTGCGCAGCAGCGTCAGCACCGGCAACGAACAGCCAGGTGCGGCAGAGGTCAATCGGGCGATGGGTCATGGATGGGCACCGGTTGTGGCAATCTGCGATTGTCTAAGGTTCATGAAAATGCGCGAGGACATTTCGCACAGATCGTTTGAAACCGGCGGAAACCAGTGGAAACCGCGACGATCACCCGCCCGGAATCACCCCCGGCGGCAACGCGAGGCAATAGTCCGCAATGTCTGCGGGCCGCACCCACCAACACTTTGCGGCCGATGGCTGTCCCATGCAGTGTTGCAACGCGCGGCGCAGCATGCGCAGGCGGAACGGCTGGCCGAACACGTAGGGGTGAATCGAGACATTCATCACCAGCGGATGGCGTGCGGACTGTTCGATCATTTCGTCAAACTGCTCGGTAATCATGTCGCAAAAATCAATCGCGTCGCCCTTGCGGTGAATCACGTGCTGCGAGTCGTTCAGTTCAACCGGATACGGAATCGACAGCAGCGGCCCGGCGCGGGTGCGCAGCCACACCGGCTGGTCGTCCATCGGCCAATCCATCAGGTAGAGGTAGCCGAGTTCCTTGAGCAGATCGGGCGTGTGGGCGGTTTCGTATGCCCCCG
>JANOYK010000512.1:0-3005 GCA_031428855.1 Burkholderiales bacterium
CCGCAATCGCGCCCCCTTTCGCGGTGCCGTCAAGCTTGGTGAGCACGAGCCCGGTCACGCCCAACGCGTCGTCAAATGCCTTCACTTGCGACACGGCGTTTTGGCCGGTGTTGGCGTCGAGCACCAGCAGCACTTCGTGCGGCGCGCTGGCGTCGGCTTTGGCGATCACGCGCTTGACCTTTTTGATCTCGTCCATCAGGTTGAGCTGGGTCGGCAAGCGGCCGGCCGTGTCGGCGATGATGATGTCGATGCCGCGCGCGGTGGCGGCATGCACCGCGTCGAAAATCACGGCGGCGGTATCGCCGCCGCCTTTGTCATCGCGGTGAGCGATCACGGCGACGTTGTTGCGCTCGCCCCAGGTCATCAACTGTTCGCGCGCAGCGGCGCGGAAGGTGTCGCCGGCAGCCAGTAGCACGCTCTTGCCCTGGGCCTGAAAATATTTGGCGAGCTTGCCGATCGAGGTAGTTTTGCCCGCGCCATTGACGCCGCTAATCATCACCACCAGCGGCTTGGCGCGGTGCAGATCAAGCGGGCGCTCGAGCGGTGCCAGCAGTTCGGCCACCACGTCAGCGAGCGCGCGTTTGAGCACTGCGCCGTCGCTGATCTTCTCAACCCGGGCGCGCTCCCACAGCCGCTCGATCAACAGTTGCGATGCCTCGATGCCACAGTCGGCGGCGATCAGCGCCATTTCGAGTTCCTCGAACAGCGCATCGTCCACCTTGATGCCGGTGAACAGGTTGTTCAGACCCGCGCGGGTTTTGGCGAGGCCGGCTTTGAGACGGGCGGCCCAGGACAGCGGCGCTGCTGTGGGTGCGTCTGCCGGGGCAGTGGTCGCCCCGGAAACCGTTGGTGGGAGCGGATCTTGGGAGATCGGCGTGGCGGGCGGCGGGGCGGGTTTCGATTTGAATAGGGAGAGCATGGAACCTGCCGTGGCGTATACGCTTCATAAGCGAACGCGTAGAATCAGCGCATTTTAACAAGAGCCTCATTGGCTTCCTCATTGGCTCCTTCATTGGCTTCGTCACCGGCTACCGCATTGGCTCCCGCATTTCTTCCCTCGGCTCCTGCATCGGCTCCCTGGTTTGATTGACGCTCGTCAGGCAGCCCTTGTGTACACCTTCCATAGAACCCAGGCATGCAACTGACCCGTCCGCTTTTCGCTTTGCTCTGCGCCATGAGCGCCTCCGCTGCCATCGCCGCCGATGCTTTTGAGACCACGCTGCCCAACGGCCTGAAAATCATCGTCAAGGAAGACCGCCGCGCGCCCACCATCGCGCACATGGTCTGGTACCGCGCCGGTGGCATGGACGAATTTAACGGCACCTCCGGCGTAGCGCACGTGCTTGAACACATGATGTTCAAGGGCACCAAAAGCTTGAAGCCGGGCGAGTTTTCCAAACGGGTGGCGGCGGCGGGCGGACGCGAGAACGCCTTCACCGGCAAGGACTACACCGCCTATTTTCAGCAAGTCCACAAATCCAAACTTGCATTGGTGATGCAGCTAGAAGCCGACCGCATGGCCAACCTGCGTCTGACTGACGAAGAATTTGCCAAAGAGATCAAGGTCGTGATGGAGGAGCGGCGCTTGCGCACCGATGACCAGCCGCGCGCGCTGGTCTACGAGAACCTGCTCGCCGCTGCGTTCAAGGCCCATCCGTATCACATGCCCATCATCGGCTGGATGCGTGATCTCGAAACCATGACCGGGCAGGATGCGCGCGACTGGTATCAACGCTGGTACGCGCCCAACAACGCTACCTTGATCGTGACCGGTGACGTGAGGTTTGATGAGGTGGTGCGGCTGGCGAAACAATATTACGGCCCGCACCAGGCGAAAAAAATTCCCGAGCGTAAAGCGCAGGACGAACCGCCACAACTGGGCGTGCGCCGTGTGGTGGTCAAGGCCCCGGCCGAGCTGCCGTACGTGATGATGGGATTCCGTGTGCCGCGTCTGGCTGATGTGGAGAAGGACACCGAGCCGTTCGCGCTCGAAGTGCTGGCCGCCGTGCTCGACGGCCACGATGGCGCGCGCCTGACCGCCAACCTGATCCGCGCCAGCCGCGTCGCGGTGGAGGCGGGGGCCGGGTTTGAACCCACACTGCGCGGCCCGGCGCTGTTCACGCTCGAAGCCACACCGGCCGAAGGAAAAACCGTGACCGAGGTGGAAGCAGCGCTGCGCGCGGAAGTCAAAAAAATTGCCGATGAAGGTATCAGCGAGGCCGAGTTAAAACGCGTCAAGGCGCAAGTGGTGGCGCAGCAGGTGTACAAGCGCGATTCGATTTTTGGCCAGGCGATGGAAATTGCCACGGTCGAGATGGCGGGCTTCTCGCACAAACAGATTGACCGGCTGCTCGAAAAAATCCGGGCGGTGACGGCGGCCGAGGTGCAGGCGGTTGCCAAAAAATATTTTGATGACGATCAATTGACGGTGGCGACGTTATTTCCCCTGCCGCTCGAGAGCAAGGATGGCAAGAAACCGGCCGCCGCACCGGCTGGATCGAGGCACTGATGATGAAAAATAATCTGGTGGAACGTTTGGTGTTTGGTGCGGTGTTTTTTGGTACGGTGCCTGATGCTGTGCTGGGCGCTGTGTTCGGTGCGGTGCCTAGTGCCGCATTTAATGCTGCGCGCATGGCCGCGCGCGCCGCTGCTCACGCAGCAGCGCTGGCGCTGTTGCTCGGCGCCAGCGCTACCCACGCTGCGCTGCCAGTGCAGTCATGGACTGCGAAATCGGGTGCGAAAGTATTGTTTGTCGAAGCGCGCACGATTCCGATGATCGACATCAACATCGACTTCGACGCCGGGGCGCGCTATGACCCGTCCGCCAAATCGGGTCTGTCAGCGATGACGCACGGCCTGCTCGGACTTGGTGCCACGGTCGATGGCGCCAACCTTACCGAGCAGCAAATCGCCGACCGCTTCGCCGATGCCGGCGCGCAGCGTGGCGGCAGCGCCGGCGCAGACCGGGCTGGCCTGTCGCTGCGCACGCTCTCGTCCCAACCCGA
>JANOYK010000513.1:0-2571 GCA_031428855.1 Burkholderiales bacterium
GCACACAATTTTTTGATTACCTCAAAGATGGATTCGACGTGCTCTATGCCGAGGGCGACCCGGATGGCCTGAACGCGCCCAAGATGCTCTCGGTTGGCCTGCACTGCCGCCTGGCGGGCCGTCCCGCCCGGTTTGCCGCCCTCAAGCAATTTCTCGACTACGTCCAGATGCACGACAAGGTGTGGATTTGCCGCCGCATCGACATTGCGCGGCACTGGATTGCGCAGCATCCGTTTCACGCCAAGGCATGACACTTACGGTGCCCGCGCCAACCATCGCGCTAACAGCAATCAACGTCGCGAGCCAAGACGCCTTTGTTGCCCATCTCGGCCGCATCTTCGAGCATTCGCCCTGGGTCGCCAGAGCGGCCTGGACTGCGCGCCCGTTTGCTGATGTGGCCGCATTACATGCGGCAATGACTGCAGCGATGCACACCGCACCGCATGCGCAACAATTGGCTCTGTTGCGTGCACATCCAGAGCTGGCTGGCAAGGCGATGGTGAGCCAGACTCTCACGGCAGACTCCATCAATGAGCAAACCCGCTCTGGCCTCACCGGCTGCTCGCCCGAAGAATTTGTCCAACTGCAAGCGCTCAACGCCGCGTACACCAAAAAATTCGGCTGGCCCTTCATCCTCGCAGTGAAACACCTGGATCGCGCCACCATCATCCACACCTTTGCGCAACGTCTGGAGTCCAACGCGGCAGACGAGTTCGAGGCATGTCTCGCCAACATCGAGAAAATCACGCGCTGGCGGCTGGACGATCAGGTGAGAGAATAACGGCCATGTCCAGATTCTCGAAAATTCACATTCAGGGGTTTCGTCGGCTTAAGGATGTTGAGTTGCCGCTCGGTGCGCTCAATGTGCTGGTCGGGCCGAATGGTGCGGGCAAGACTTCTTTTCTTGACGCTTTCAGGCTGCTGTCTGCCTCGGCCAGCGGAAAGCTGCGCGAGCGTTTGTCCGTGTGGCGCGGTATCAACGAACAACTCAGTGCCAAACCCGGCGTTCGAGAGTTACGTATGGAATTGAATCTCCAGCGTGACACTAACCCGGTGCCCATGATTTACTCAGTCTCGTTGGAACCCATGGGCGTTGCCTATCGCGTATCTGAAGAACAACTCATCGAACATCGTAGACCGGGTGAGCCACCGTTTTTGCACCTGACGTCACGAAATGGCAATATCAAATACTTCAATCCGGAATCCGGGCATTTGGAACCGCCTGCGTGGGAGCACGATCATTCCGAATCATCGCTGTACCAAGTGCTAAAGACATTTCCTGATGCCGAGAAATTCAAGCAACAACTTGCATCGGCTGGATTGTTTCATCACCTCGACATCGGCCCGCAAGCGCCGGTGCGCCTGCCGCAAGCCATGCAGCCCGCCCCGCATCCTGGCGTCAACGGGGAATACCTGCTCAGTTGCCTCTATTCCCTGCGCGAGCAAAATCCGGACCGATTTGAAATTATCGAAGACACGTTGAAGTCTGCGTTCCCGGGATTTCAGCGGCTCGGATTTCCTCCGGTCGCCGCGGGCACCATTGCCATGACTTGGCACGAAGAGCACCTGCGCGACCCGGTCTACACCCATCAATTGTCCGAAGGCACACTCCGGTTTCTTTGGCTGACCACGATTCTTCAAAGCCAAACCTTGCCGGCGGTCACACTGATCGACGAGCCAGAAATCAGTTTGCACCCGCAATTGCTGGGCCTGCTCGCCGACTTGTTGCGCGATGCCTCGCGCCGCACGCAATTGATTGTGGCGACCCATTCCGAGCGCCTGATCCGGCACCTGCGCCCTGATGAAGTCATTGTGTGCGGCATCGGCGCGGACGGCTTTGCGGCAGCAAAACCTGCGGCTGCGCTGGACTTGGAGGGCTGGATGCAGGATTTTTCGCTGGACGAATTGTGGCGCATGGGGAAATTTGAGGAGCGCGGATGAAGATCGTAATCCTGGTCGAAGGCCGCAGCGAGCAGGCGTTTTTGCCGTTTCTCAGAGCCTTCGTCGACGGACGGCTGCCAGCCGGCGCGGATCGTCCCAAGATAAGCATCAACAGCTTCGATGGCAGGATACCCAAAGAAGAAAAACTCAGAAAAATTGTGGAGCATGAAGTTCGTTCCGGCGCGGACGCGGTCATTGGCCTTACCGACGTGTATACCGGCTCCAATGACTTTCAAACTGCGGATGATGCAAAAAACAAAATGGCGTTGTGGGCCAATCACCACCCAAAGTTTTATCCCCACACGGCCCTGCATGATTTTGAATCATGGTTAATTCCTTTTTGGGATGACATCAAGCGGTTGGCTGGCAGTTCCCGTGCAGCACCCAGCGCAGCGCCAGAACGGATTAATCACAACAAACCGCCGGCCAGTGTGCTGTCTGAGGTTTTCTTGCAAGGATCAAAAGGCCGCGCATACTCCAAACCACGTGACGCTGCGAGAATTCTTCAGGGCAAGGACTTGAGCATCGCCGCGCATGCTTGCCCTGAACTCAAGGCATTTTTGAACCGCATCCTCAGTCTGTGCGGCGGGCAATTGATTCCATGAAATTCGGCCCGGCCCTGATGCAGCA
>JANOYK010000514.1:0-4318 GCA_031428855.1 Burkholderiales bacterium
CGCTCTGGGAGCGGTTCTTCGGCTGATCTGCCTCAGAATGGCGGCCCGCCAACCTGATGTGCTCAAGTTGGCAACCAACTTGGCAAATGAGTTGGCAAGCCACGCGCCAAAAGTCGCGCAATTCATTTACGCATCAAAGAGTTGCGTGGTCTGCCAAGTTGGCAATTGAGTTGGCAAAAGTTTGGCAAGCATGTGGCACCGGCGCATGCCAGCGTGTCCTATTTTCTGCAACGCTTCGATCAGTTATTCATTGTGAGTGCAGTCTGATAAGAAGTTCCATCTATGGGAACTTTAGGGTATGCTCTTGATCTGAACCAATTTCACATCAAGCATGCGCATCACCGGACGCGAGAAGCTGGAAGTTTTTGTGCGTGCGCATGCCGATGCAAGGGCGTGGATCGAGAACTGGATTGCTGACATAGAGAAGGCGAAGTGGCGCACGCCGCGTGACATCAAAAGCAGTTACGCGTCAGCGAGTTTTCTGGCAAGCAACGTGGTGATCTTCAACGTCAAGGGCAACCACTACCGGCTTCTAGTGCTGGCCAGTTACAACGCCGGTGTGGTGGTGATCCGCTGGGCCGGCACGCATGCCCAATACACGAAACGAATGGGTTGAGGAGCAGACCGATCATGCAACCGCGCATCATCAAAACCAAGGCGCAGCATCGTGAGGCGCTGGCGGAAGTCGAGCGCCTGGTGATGGACGATCCGCGCCTGGGCACGCCCGATGGCGACAGGCTCGAGTTGTTCGCCAAGCTGGTGGAAGACTACGAGAAAGAACGTTTCCCTTTTGCACGCCCCGATGCGCTCTCGGCAATCCGGTTTCGCATGGAAGAGCGCGGCCTGCGCCAAAAGGATCTGGCCCCGGTGTTCGGCGGGAAAAATCGTGTCTCCGAAGTGCTGTCGGGCAAACGCGCGCTGACGCTCGGCATGGTGCGTTCACTCAATTATTCACTGGGAATTCCCACCGAGCTGCTGGTGCGTGAGCCTGAACTGCCTTACCGGGTGGAGCGCACCGGCGCGAAGGCTGGTGCGCGCAAGCGCGCTTGAACCTGCGCTGCGCGAAACGCAGCCGCGTTCCGAAGAAGCGCTCTGGGAGCGGGTCTTGGGCCGGTGGTGCCGTGTGGGGCCAGCAGCCTGCGCTTAACGCCAGGTCTTCTTTTTCTTCCAGCGCCGGTGCCCGCGCGCGCTGTCTTCTTTGATGCCGAGGTAAAACTCCTTGATGTCTTCTTTCTCCATCAGGGCGGCGCAGGTGTCTTCCATCACGATGCGGCCAACTTCGAGCACGTAGCCGAAGTCGGCGGTCTTCAATGCCATTTGCGCGTTTTGCTCGACCAGCAAAATCGTGGTGCCGTGTTCACGGTTGATGCGCACGATGATTTCGAAAATCTCTTTGGTGAGCAGCGGCGACAGGCCGAGTGACGGCTCGTCGAGCAGCATCAGCTTCGGGTTCGACAGCAGCGCGCGTGCAATCGCCAGCATCTGCTGCTGGCCACCCGAGAGCAGGCCGGCGTCTTGTTTGGCGCGTTCTTTGAGAATCGGGAAGTAGCCGTAGACCGTTTCCATGTCGCGCGCGATGCCGTCTTTGTCGGCGCGGGTGTAGGCCCCCATTTTGAGGTTGTCTTCGACCGACAGCAGCGCAAACATCTCGCGCCCCTCGGGCACATGGCTGATGCCGGCGCGCACGATGCGGTCTGGCTCCCAGCCGTGAATCTGGCTGCCGCCAAATTTGATCTGGCCCTTGTTCGGGTCGATGATGCCGGAGATGGTTTTGAGAATCGTACTCTTGCCCGCGCCTTTGCCGCCCAGTACGGTGGCGATCTTGCCTTCCATCACGGTGAGGCTGACGCCGCGCAGCGCTTGCACCGGGCCGTAGCTTGACTCGACGTTCAATAGTTCGAGGATGGGTGGGTGCATGGGCGCGTTCATGGTTGGGCTCGCCCATGTGCTGCACGCCGGCAGGCGCGCCAAGGCATGCCCGCTAGCGCAGCCGCAGTGCGCGTATCGAAAGCGCTCATTCCTGCTTCCCCAGATATGCCTCAATTACCTTCGGGTCGCTCTGCACTTCGCGCGAGGTGCCAATCGACAGCATCTCACCCTGCGCCAGCGCCAGCACCCGGTCGGACACGCGCGACACCAGGCTCATGTCGTGCTCGACCATCAACACCGTGATGCCGAGGTCTTTTTTGATGTCTTCAATCCAGAACGCCATGTCATCGGTTTCTTCCGGGTTCAGGCCCGACGAGGGTTCATCAAGCAGCAGCAGCTTGGGGCCAATGCACAGCGCGCGCCCCAGCTCGACCACCTTGCGCACGCCATAGGGCAGGCCCGCCACCATGCTGTCGCGGTGGTGTTGCAGGTCGAGAAAATCGATCACCTTCTCGACCGCTTCGCGGTGGTCAATCTCGGCGCGCCGCACTGAGGGCATGAACAGCAGCTCCTGCCACAGCGAGGTGGCGGTGTGGTTGTGCCGCCCGATCAACAGGTTTTGCAGCACCGAAGCATGCTCGAACAATTCGATGTTTTGAAACGTGCGCGCGATGCCGAGGTTGGCGACGCGGTGCGGTGTCATGCCGGTGATCTCGCGCCCCTCGAAGGTGATGCGCCCCGAGGTCGGCGGGTAGATCAGGCTGATGAGATTGAAGATGGTGGTCTTGCCCGCGCCGTTCGGGCCGATGATGGTGAACACCTCGCCCGGCTCAACCTCGAACGAGACGTTGGTGACGGCCTTGACGCCGCCGAACTGGATCGACAGGTTCTCTACTTTGAAGAAACTCATCGCATCGCCCTCATTTCAGGCGATCCGATTTCATGTACGTCTTCTGCCGCCGGAACATGCCGCGCCGGTAGAACGGGAACAGCGAGAAATAGGTGCGAATCTTGACCCAGCGCCCGTAGATGCCGAGCGGCTCGAAAATCAAAAAGCCGATCAGGATCAACCCGAACAGAGTCGGCTGCAGGCCGGTCTGCTGGCCAATCGCGGGCGGCAGCACGTCCTTGGCGAACACGATCAACTGCGGCAGCGCGATGATGAAAGCCGCACCAAAAATCGCGCCGTGGAACGAGCCGAGGCCGCCAATGAACACCAGCGTCGTCATTTCAATCGACACCAGCAGATTGAACTGCTCGGGCGAGATGAACTGCAGCTTGTGGGCGTAGAGCGCACCGGCCACGCCGGTCAGCGCCGCCGAAAACGTGAATGCAATCGTCTTGTATTTGGCCAGGTGGATGCCCATGCTCTGCGCCGAAATTTCGGAATCGCGGATCGCCACGAATGCGCGGCCAGTCGGGCTGCGCATCAGGTTGATCATGCCGAGCAAAATGATCACCGTGATCCCCAGCGCCAGGTAATAGAACTTGGTGTCGTTGTCGATGGTGATGCCGAAAAAATCAATGTGCTTGAGCTGCATGCCCGAGTTGCCGCCGGTCATGGGTTCCCAGCGCGTGACGATTTCTTCGGCAATGAAGCCGAAGGCCATGGTCGCAATGGCCAGGTAAATGCCCTTGAGGCGCAGTGCCGGCAGACCGACGATCACGCCGGCCGCGCCCGACAGCAGCGCCGCCATGGTGATCGACACTGCAAACGGCATGCCCTTGGCCTGCATGATCGCCTCGGTGTAGGCGCCTACCGAGAGAAAGGCCGCGTGCCCCAGCGAGATCTGCCCGGTAAAGCCGATCAGCAGCATCAGCCCGAGGCCGATGATCGAGTAAATCAGGATAAACACCATCTGCCCCATCAGATACTCGGGCAACAGCGCCGGCAGCAGCAGCAAGGCGGCGCCGAGCAGTGCGTACCAAAACATCTGCACGCCGTCCTTGAACAGGCTGATGTCCTGGTTGTAGTCGGTTTTGAATTGAAAGCGCATGTTGTGTGCCTTAGACCTTCTTGCGCAATTTTTCGCCAAACAGCCCGTTGGGTTTGACCATCAACATGATCAGCACCACCACATAGGCGGCGATGTCTTTGAAGCCCTGGGTCAGATAAAAGCCCGAGAGCGATTCCACAATGCCAATCACCAAGCCGCCGACTATCGCGCCGGGCAAGCTGCCAAAGCCGCCCACCACCGCCGCCGGAAAAGCCTTCAACCCAATGAAGCCCATGTTGGCGTGAACAAAGGTGATGGGGGCCAACAGCAAGCCCGCCACCGCAGCCACCGCAGCGGCCAAACCCCACACCAAGCCATTGAGCCGCTTGACCGGAATGCCCATGTAGTAGGCCGCCAACTGGTTTTGCGAGCTGGCCTGCATCGCCACGCCAAGCTTGCTGTAGCGAAAAGCCGCGTACAGCAGGGCGCACAGCAGGGCCGTACAGACGATC
>JANOYK010000515.1:0-1524 GCA_031428855.1 Burkholderiales bacterium
CCTCGGCCTCGTTCGGCCCGCTCGCACAGTTTTTGAATGCCGCCGGGTTTGACGCCAAGCTGCTCTGGCTCGGCGACTACATCTCCAAGGACGACGACGTCCGCGTCGAAGACGTGTCCGCGCGCATGGGCGATGTCAACAACGCAATGCTCGCCGCAGGCGAGCTGACCGCGCCGTTCGACCTGATCGTCCACAGCACCGGTGGCCTGGTGGCGCGCTCGTGGCTCACCACCTGGTATGGCGGCCGTGCGAGCAAAGCGCCGTTGAAGCGACTCATCATGCTCGCCCCCGCCAACCACGGCTCCAAGCTCGCCGCCACCGGCAAGAGCATGCTCGGCCGCATCGTCAAGGGGTTCGACAACTGGTTCGAGTCGGGCCAGGCGATGCTCAATGACCTCGAATTGTCCAGCCCGTTCCAGTGGGAACTGGCGCAGCGCGATGTGTTGATCGCCCCCGGCGGCAATGCCGATGTCTACTACGGCGCTGATGCTGTGTGGCCCTTCGTCATCAGCGGCACCCATCCTTACCCCGGCCTGCTGCGCCAGATCGTCAACGAAGACGGCAGCGACGGCACCGTGCGCGTGGCCGCAGCCAACCTCAACGCACGCGGCGTCACCATCGACTTCACGCGCGATGCCGCGCGCAACGGCAGCGCCCCCGTGATGCAGCCGTGGGCCACGCGCCTCGCCTGCGACGTGCCGCTCGCCGTGCTGCCCACCCGCACCCACGGCTCCATCGTCGATCCGGCGCGCAGCGATAACCAAGAAGACATCATCGAAACACCAGAAGAAAAAGCCCTGCTCGGCCAGTTGATACTCGACGCCCTCAACTGCGCAAACTTCACTGACTACGCCGCCATCGGCACAAGCTGGAATGCCATCACCGAAGCCACCGCGCAGCGCCGCCTGCTCGCCCCCGATAGCAACAGCAGCGAATTTTTTCACCAATACATGCAGGTCAACACCTACGTGGTGGACGACCACGGCCGCCCGGTCGATGATTATTTTCTGGAGTTTTACTCGAAGGCCGACAGCGCCCACGACGCCGCCAACAGCTACCTGCACAGCCAGGTGATCGAAGACGTCAAATGCAACAGCGTCAAACCCGGCCTGCGCAATTTTTATTTCGACCGCACCGATCTGGTCGAAGGTTATTACCAGCGCCTGCCAGCCACCACGCTCCCTGAGCTATACATGTCGATCTCGGCCGCCTCGCCCGGCAAAAACATCAGCTACTTCGACCCCGCCACCCGCACCGCCAAAGGCGAAGTGCAGATACACCTCGAAGGTGACGCCACTAAACGCTGGCTCAAGCGCAACACCACCCACTACGTGCAAATCATCATCCCGCGCCGTCAGGTTGATAAGGTGTTCAAATTGACCGGGTTCGGGGCGTAAGATTGCATAGGCGTGAAATGACAACTTTGGCTAAAACCGTTCGCTTTGACGAAGACATGATGTGGGTTGATCTCACCGATGGCCGCTGCCTTGGCGTGCCCTTGGCATTTTTTCCACGCCTCCTGCA
>JANOYK010000516.1:0-6473 GCA_031428855.1 Burkholderiales bacterium
CAAACAGCAGCGCGCCGGGCAGGTAGTGGCGGTCGCTGGCGCGCTGGGCGATCAGACGCGCCAGCACCAGACCGGCGCGCCTGCGGTGGGCCGAGCTCTTGTCATAGCCGCAGTGTGCAGCCCGGTCGACCAGCCGCCAGCCTTGCTGCGGGCGCGCTGCTACCGCTTTCATCAACGTGACGGCGCGGGACACAGTCTGGGTGCCACGCACAGGGGCGAGCGGCATGTTTATCGGCCTGGAGGCGGGGAGAGACGGGAACAGACGGGAAAAGACGGGGGAGATGCGGGAAGGTGGGTGGATAAGCTGGCGCGTAACGGCAGGCGTGCAACGCGAAGTTTTACATTGTAAAACATGGCCGGTCTGGCGCACACCATTGCCTTCCGCCTTGAGGCACCATCATGGCTTCTTCGCCGGGGTGTCCGGCGGCATATTTCCAGACTGGGTTCCATGACCGCTCCCGCCGCTTCTTCCCCTCCCCTCGCCCCGGCTGGCGGCGCGTTGTCCGGCCTGCGCGTGATCGATTTGTCGCGCGTGCTGGCTGGCCCCTACTGCGCGCAGATGCTGGGCGACCAGGGCGCATCGGTGCTCAAGATCGAACCGCCGCAGGGTGACGAGACGCGCGTGCTCGGCCCGCCGTTTGTGGGTGACACCGCCGCCTACTTTTTGAGCCTCAACCGCAACAAGCAGGCGCTGTCGCTTGATCTCAATCTGCCCGCCGCGCGCGCCGTGCTGCTGCGCCTGCTCGAAGACGCCGACGTGCTGATTGAAAATTTCCTGCCCGGCACGATGGAGAAGTGGGGCTTGGGTTACGACGCCGTGCTGGCGGCACGCTTTCCGCGCCTGGTCTATTGCCGCGTCACCGGCTTTGGCACGGATGGCCCGCTCGGCAATCTGCCCGGTTACGACGCGGTGTTGCAGGCCATGAGCGGGTTGATGAGCATCAATGGCGACGCAGCCGGCGGCGCAACGCGCGTCGGCATACCGCTGGTCGATATTGTTACCGGGCTGCACTGCGCCTTCGGTGTGATGACGGCACTAGCCGAGCGCAACCATTCGGGCCGCGGCCAACTGCTCGACATCTGCCTCTACGACACCGCGCTCAGTCTGTTGATTCCGCATGCGGGCAACTGGGCGGCTTCGGGCAAGGTGCCGGTGCGCACCGGCAGCGGCCACCCAAACATCTCGCCCTACGACAAATACACCGCGCGCGATGGCGAACTGTTTTTGGGCGTGGTCAACGACGGCCAGTTCCGCAAATTTTGCACCGCCATCGGCCGCGATGAATGGATCAGCGATGCGCGCTTTGCCGATGGCCGCGCGCGCATGGCCAACCGCGCGGCGATGCGTGCGGCGATTGAAGCGGCGCTGGCGCAGTTTGATTCCGCGCCGTTGTGCGCGCTGCTGATGGCCGCCGGCGTGCCGGCCGGGCCGGTGCAGACGGTCGATCAGGCGATGACCCACCCGCACACGGCCCACCGTGCCATGCGTGTAGAGAAGGATGGCATCAGCATGACCGGGGTGGCAGTCAAACTTACGCGCACGCCCGGTGCGGTGCGGCGCGCGCCACCAGCTTTTGCGCAGCACACGGACGAAGCGCTCACTGCCGCCGGTTACAGCAATGCGCAAATCAATGATCTGATTGCCGCCGGTGCCGTCATCACGCAGCGCAAAACCGGCAGGAATAAATGATGGCCGCCGCTACTGTCACTTCTGCTGCTACTGCTGTTGCCGCTGCAGCCGGCGTTGCCAGCGTGACCAGCATCCGCTCGCATACTGAAGCCCTCGCCGGTTTTACATGGGAGCGGCTGTGGGCCTTGTTCGACGGCAATGCCGAGCGCATGAACCTGGCGCATGAGTGCCTTGACCGCCACCGCGCACGCGGCACGGCGGTCAGCATCAAGTTTGCCGATGGCCGGCTGGAGCATCACAGCTTCGCCGAACTGGCTGACCTGACGGGCCGCTTCGCCAACTGGCTCACGCAGCGCGGCATCGACAAGGGCGAGCGGGTCGCGGTGATGCTGGAGCCATCGCGGGCCTTTTACGTGGCGCTGTTTGGCGCGGTCAAGCGCGGCGCGATTGGCGTACCGCTGTTCACTCTGTTCGGCCCCGAGGGCCTGGCCCTGCGCGTCAACGATTGCACACCGCGCCTCTTGCTGGTGGCGGAAGATTCGCCGGTGACCGGGCCGTTTGGCGACACTGAAATCGTCCGAGTCAACGCCGCGTTCTGGGACCAACTGGCGGCGCACAGCCCGGACTTCAGCAGCGATACGCGCGCCAGTGATCTGGCGGTCTTTCAATACACCTCCGGCACCACGCGCGAATTGCCCGAAGCGGTCAAGCACTCGCACCGCGCCGTGGTGACGCTGATGATTGCCGCGCTCTACGGCATTGGCCTGACGCCGGACGACCGGTACTTTTGCCCGTCGTCACCGGCCTGGGGCCACGGCCTGTGGCACGGCACCATCGCGCCGCTGGCACTCGGCATTCACATCGGCAGCTACTCGGGCAAGTTTGATCCGGCGCGCATCGTCGAGGCATTGGGTCAATTGCAGATCAACAATTTCGCCGCCGCCGCCACGGTGTATCGCATGATCCGCAATGCCAATCTGGCAATCAACGCGGCCGACACCGGGCGTTTGACGATTCCCAAAATGTCGTTCACCGGCGAGCCGATTGACGATGACACTGCGGCCTGGGCCGAACGCACCTTCGGCGCCCCGGTGTGCAGCATG
This sequence comes from Burkholderiales bacterium, assembly GCA_031428855.1. Lineage (GTDB taxonomy): Bacteria > Pseudomonadota > Gammaproteobacteria > Burkholderiales > JAEUOS01 > CANJDH01. The sequence goes on from JANOYK010000516.1 coordinate 2,734, forward strand.
TATGGCTCGACCGAAGTGGGCGTGCTGATCGTCAACTACCCCGGCTTTGATGATTACCGCGTCAAACCTGGCGCGCTCGGCAAGCCCGCGCCCGGCATGGAGGTGGCGGTGGTCGATCATGCCGGCCAGCGCATGCCCGCAGGCGAGTCCGGCGACATCGCGGTCAAGCGCAAGGGCGCATGGTTTTACGTCAAGGATCGCGGGCGGGTGGATCACGAGGGTTACTTCTTTCACGAGGGCCGCTCGGACGACGTCATCATCTCGGCCGGCTGGACCATGAGCGCCGTCGAAATTGAAAACACGCTGATGAAACATCCTGCCGTGCTGGAAGCCGCCGTGATCGGCGTGCCCGATGCATTGCGCGGGCAGGTAGTGCGCGCTTACATCGTGCTGCGCCATGCGGCCGGCGCAGACAGCGCCGCCACTGAGGCAACCGGCCAAAGAGCCGCTCTGGAAGCCAGTCTGCAGGCCTTTATGAAAAAACAGCTGTCGCAGCACGAGTATCCGCGCCAGATTGAATTGACCAGTGCGCTGCCCAAAACGCCGGCCGGCAAGATCAACCGCAAGGTGCTGCGCGATCAGGCGGCACAAGCGCTGCAGACCCAGCAAGCCAATCCGTAGTCACGTCAGACGCAGTCACCACCATCACCACAGTTACCTCAGCCATCGCAGTCACAGCAGCCACCACCACAGCATTGACCCACCCCGGAGCCACCATGTCAGAAACACTGCAACGCGAATTCACCGGCATCAACGACGCCGCCCTCGATGATTTACGCGCGCGCATCGGCGTCAAAATCGAAAACACGCTTGAGCCCTGGTGTCACGAAGCGACGCGCGACAACATCCGCCACTACGCGCACGGCATCGGTGACGACAACCCGCTCTGGTGCGACCTGGCTTACGCCAAAACCACACGCTATGGCGATGTGATCGCGCCGCCTTCGTTCATCTTCGCGTGCAGCCGCATCGTCAGCGGCTATGTCGGCGGCCTGCCGGGTGTGCATGCCATGTTTGCCGGCACCGATTTCAGCTGGATGAAACCGATGCGGCGCAATGCGCAGATTTCGACCGTGGCTTACTTAAAGGATCTGGTCGAGCACAAGACCCGTTTTGCCGGACGCTCGATCCAGCAGATTTATCACGTCGATTTTTATGACGAAACCGGTGACCAGCTCGCCGCCGCCGATTCATGGTGTTTTCGCACCGACCGTGACATTGCGCGCGAAACCGGCACCAAGTACGACCACCTCAAGGCCAAACAGCGCAAGGTCTATACGCAGGCCGAGATGGAGCAGATTTACGAGCTGTATGCGAAGGAAGAAATTCGCGGCAGCACGCCACGCTACTGGGAAGATGTGCAAGAAGGCGACGCCCTGCCGGTAATGGTGAAGGGGCCAATGACAGTGACCGGTTTTATTTGCTACACCCAGGGCTGGGGCGGCTTGTATATCCGCGCCCACAAGCTGGCCTACAAGATGATGGCCAAGCACCCCAGCACCGGCATCAAAAACCGCTATGGCGTGCCCGATTGCCCGGAGCGGGTGCATTGGGAAGAGGAGTTTGCACACAAGGTCGGCGCACCCGGCGCCTACGACTACGGCCCGGAACGCTGCTCGTGGTTTTCGCATGCAGTCACCAACTGGATCGGCGACGACGGCGAACTGCGCAAACTGCACACCCAGATCCGCCGCCACAACCCCGAGGGCGACACGCTCTATATCAACGGCAGCATCACCCGCAAGTATGAGCAGGACGGCAAAAAGCTGGTCGAGTTCAGTCTGATTGGCAAGAACCAGGACGGCGAGTTATCGATTCAGGGCAATGCGGTAGCGCAGTTGCCGTCGCGCGGGTAAGCGGCAGCGGGCGGGCCGCAGCGGACACGCAGACCGGAGCTAGCCGCCCCACCTCGCACTGCCCCCCTTTGGGGTTACCTCGGCCCCGAGGCAGGCACCAAACAAAAGCCGCGCTGATGCGCGGCTTTTGTTTGGCCGGTTTGTTGGCCAAGGTGCGGCTGCGGCACTGCTAACGCGAGATTTTTTTGGCGAGACAGTCGACACAAATCCAGCGGCGGTGACGTCCGTCGCGGCTGGTTTTGTAGCTGCCCTTCTGGGTCGGCTTGCGGGTCTGGCAACTCGAGCAAAAGCGTTTGTCTTCGAGCGCCATCCCCACCTGCGCGGGTGCCGCAGCATCTGCATTTGCGGGAACGGCAGCGGGGGCCGGCGCAGATGGCTTCACGGCAGGCCTCGGTGCCAGATTCACAATCGGGTTGGCCGCAGGCTTGAAGGAAAATTGGAATAGTGACTTGACCGGGGTCTTGCTCACCCGCCTGACCGCTGGTTTTGCGGTCCGCTTGACTGATTTTTTTGCAGCCGGCTTACCCGGTGCTTTGCGGGCGGGCTTCGCTGCCGGCTTTGCTGCCGGCTTCACCGGCGCTTTCGCCTTCACCCCGGCCTTCCTTGCTGCGGGCTTTTTGGCGGATTTCACAGCGGATTTCACAGCGGGCTTCTTTGCGGGTGACTGCTTGGTGGTCGGCATGGCTTGGAAGGGGGCGAAGGAGGCAAAAAGAGGTGGGGCTGCCAATGACTGCGCCACGCGGCGCTGTGCGGGTGCCTGAAATAAATCAATTAAAACAAGTAAATCAATTAAAACAAGTCAACCCCCCATTTTAATCTACCTCGGGCGCAAAGTGGCTGCCCGGACTGGTTTGACGGGGCAGGGCCGTTTGACTGGCTTGGCCGCTGGCCGCAGCCATGCGGCCAATCAGGGCGGCTCAGCGCTGGAGCGGCGCTGCGCCCGCGCCGGCAGAGTCAGGCGCGCCGGGCGCAACGATGCTATGCACCGCTTTGAATTCGAGCGGCGCGCGGCCGAGACGTGTCAGGATGGTATTGTGGGTATCGCGCACCTCGGCGGCAAACACCCCGGCGCGCTCGACAACCGGCTCGATCAATTCGAGCGCTTCCTGGTTGCGGCCCAGATCTGACAGCGTGTGCGCCAGATTGTTGACCACTGCCACCGCATCCGGATGTTTTGCGGCGGTCTGGCGCAAGGCCGCTTCGGCGGCGGCGAGATCACCGGCGGCATGGTGGCGGTTGGCCAGGCCAATGCCGGCTGTGAGATTGCCAGGCCAGCGCGCGACAAACGCGGCATAGGCGCGGCGCGCCGCTTCGGGTGGTCCGGCGCGCTCCATCGCCGTCAACGCTTCCAGATACGGCGCTTCGAGGGCGGTGACGGGTATGCGCTCGGGCGGCATCGTCACCATCGCCCAGTAGCCGCTCTCTTTCCAGGTGTACTCAAACACGCTGAACGGAATCTGCAGGCGCGGCTTGGTGCCCGAACGCAGCAGCAACTCGCCCTTGTCGCGGTCATAGCCGGCCACCACCGCGTAGTGCCACAGCGACACCGGCCAGACGCCATAGTCCTGCAACACGATCACCGGTGTGCCGCTGGCCACTTCACGCAGCATCGCCTCAAAGCGCGGCGGCAGCTGGTACGACACCAGCCCGTAGGGGCGCGTGGCGGCCAGCATTTCGATTTGCAGGCTGCCCTGGCGGGCCGGCAGATAGACCTTCGACACCAGATCGTCCGGCGTCACCGGAACCTTGAAGTGCGCCAGTGACGTCGCGAGCGCAGCCGGGCCGCACTGGTAATCATCTTGCGCAAAAAACGGCACCGTGGTGATCTCAGCCCGGTCCGGCACCCCGGCCGGCCAGGCAGTGCGCAACTCTTCGGTCTGCGGA
>JANOYK010000517.1:0-7563 GCA_031428855.1 Burkholderiales bacterium
TCGGCGGTGGGCCGCTTTCTGGAGCACAGCCGTATCCATTGGTTTCAGAATGACGGCGTGCCGGATGTGCGCCTGTCCAGCGCAGACTGGATGGACCGCAATTTTTTCCGGCGCGTCGAGATCTGCTTTCCGGTACTCGACGACAAGCTCAAAAAGCGCATCTTTAGCGAAGGCCTGGCACCTTATCTGCGCCGCGATGCCGGGGTGTGGGAACTCGATGCACAGGGCAACTATCAACGCCAGACGCGCGGTGATGCGACCGCGCAGGAGCGCCTGCTGGCCAGCTTTGTCAAAGTCAGTGATCCACCGCGTCTGCGGCTCAAGCATGCGCGTGCCATCCTCAAACGCCGAAAAAAATAAGTTGTCACGCGCGCGTCATGGCGCGCCGCGAGAATCGGACATCTGCCCCAAGCAAAGCGGGCCCCAGAAAAATGCATCGTGCGGCCTTCTGATCTGCCCATTGACCTAAGCCCGGACCTCACCCCGGACCTCGCCCCGGACCTCACCCCGGACCTCACCCCGGACCTCACCCCGGACCTGACCCGGCGCTATCGCACCCTGTGGATTTCCGATGTCCATTTGGGTACGGCAGGTTGCAAAGCCGAATACCTGCTCGACTTTCTCAAGAGCCACGAATCCGACACCCTGTATCTGGTGGGTGACATTGTCGATGCCTGGCAACTGCGCCGCAGCTGGTACTGGCGCCAGTCGCACAACGACGTGGTGCAAAAGCTGTTGCGCAAGGCGCGCAAGGGTACCCGCGTCATCTACATCCCGGGCAATCACGACGAGCCGCTGCGCGACTATCTGGGGGTCAACTTCGGCGGCATTGAAGTGGCCGGCGAGGCGGTGCATGTCACTGCTGACGGGCGCAAGTTGCTGGTGATTCACGGCGACCTGTTTGACGGCGTGATCCAGCATGCCAAGTGGCTGGCGTATCTCGGTGATTCGCTCTACAACCTGATCCTGAGCCTGAATCACTGGTACAACCACCTGCGCGTGCGCATGGGTTTTCCGTATTGGTCGCTGTCGCAGTATCTCAAGCACAAGGTCAAGAATGCGGTTTCCTTCATCTGCAAATTTGAGGAGGCGCTGGCCAACGAGGCGCGGCGGCGCGGACTCGATGGCGTCGTGTGCGGCCATATTCACAAGGCCGAGATACGCGATATCGGCGGCATCCTCTACTGCAACGACGGCGACTGGGTTGAGAGTTTGACGGCGCTGGCCGAGAGCTTCGACGGTGAGCTCACCATCATTGAATGGAGCCGCTTGACTGGCGATGAGGACGCTGAGAATCAGGCCGCAGACACCGCCCCGGCAGCGGGCGCACGCAGCGGCGCGTCGCTGGCCCCGCAAGCGCTCTGAACCGCTGACCGTGAGAATCGTCCTCGTCACCGATGCCGCGCCACCGCAGGTCAATGGCGTCGTGATCACGCTGACGACCTTGACGCACGAGCTGGTGCATCTGGGCCATGACGTGCGCACGATTTCGCCGGCCATGTTTCGCACCATCCCATGCCCCACTTATCCCGAGATTCGCCTCGCGGTGTTTCCCTATCGCGGTGTGCGTGCGGCAATCGAGCATGCGCAGCCTGACGCGGTGCATATCGCCACCGAAGGGCCGCTGGGCATGGCAGCGCGGCGCGTGTGCATCGAGATGGGCCTGCGCTTCACGACCGGCTATCACACGCGCTTCCCCGAATATGTACGCGCCCGCGTCCCGCTGCCGCTGGCGATCAGCTATGCCTGGTTGCGCCGTTTTCATGCGCGCGCCGAGCGCGTGATGGTGCCGACGGTGTCGATGCAGGCAGAACTCGCACAGCGCCGCATCGTCAACACCGTGGTATGGCCGCGCGGTGTGGACTTGGCGCGTTTCGAGGTATCTGGCGTGCGTGCCTTCACGAGCAGACGCCCGGTGTTCATGTATGTCGGGCGTGTGGCGGTGGAGAAAAATCTCGACGCCTTCCTCAGCCTCGATTTGCCGGGAGACAAATGGATTGTCGGCGGCGGGCCGCAACTGGCGCAGTTGCAGCGCCGCTACCCGGAAGCCCATTTCGCCGGCCCCAAGGGGCATCACGAGTTGCCGGCGTGGTACCGCAGCGCCGATGTGTTTGTGTTTCCCAGCCGTACCGATACCTTCGGCCTGGTGCTGCTCGAAGCGCTGGCCTGCGGCGTGCCGGTTGCGGCCTATCCGGTACCCGGACCGCTGGATGTGATTGGCGCCAGCCGGGCCGGCGTGCTCGACCATGACTTATGGAGTGCCGCCATTGGCGCATTGCAATTGAGGGCGGAGACCGCGCGTGAACACGCGATGCAGTTTTCGTGGCAGCGCGTTGCGCGCCAGTTTGTCAGTCACCTCGCGCCGCTGACGCCGCAGGCACGCGCGGCCGTCGCGGCCGGCGCAGAAATGGCGGCGCCGGCGCTCACCTTGTAGCGCCTGGCGATGCTGGCGAGAGTGTCGCCTTTCCTGACCACATGGGCGGTTTTGACCAGACGCTCCTGCGCCAGCATCGCGGGTTGGTCAAGGTAGACCTGATCGTGCGCGGCGCCTGCGCGCTGGTGCCGGGGCAGGCCGGTGTATCGGACAATATTCGCGTGGTCTCGGCGGTGGGCCGCTTTCTGGAGCACAGCCGCATCTATTGGTTTCAGAATGACGGTGCGCCGGATGTGCGCCTGGGTTTTCCGTATTGGTCTCTGTCGCAGTATCTCAAGCACAAGGTCAAGAATGCCGTTTCATTCATCTGCAAATTTGAGGAGGCGCTGGCCAATGAAGCGCGGCGGCGCGGACTCGATGGCGTCGTGTGCGGCCATATTCACAAGGCCGAGATACGTTTCTTCGAATCTCATCTTCCGGATCTCCTGTAGCAATTTGGTCCGGCTCACGGGGGCTTCCATACACCCTCCTAAAACCGGACAGATTACTTGCTACTAAACCGGACAATTCATTTGCTACTGACATTTTGTGGGGCTTGTGCTTGGTGCAATGCGGCGTGCGATGTTAAAATTCGCGCTCCGGAGAGATGGATGAGCGGTTTAAGTCACACGCCTGGAAAGCGTGCATAGGTTCATAGCCTATCCGGGGTTCGAATCCCCGTCTCTCCGCCAGAACATGCTGGTTCCCGCGCAGGTTCCGCCCATAAAAAAACCCCGCCGCAGCGGGGTTTTTGCTTTCTGGCTGGCGCTGCTGTGCAGCGCGGGCGCCGGAGCAGGGTGCCGTTTAGCTCTCCATTACATCGGCAAAAAATCGATGTCCGCGTACGTGAGCGTGCCGGATTTCGGATCTTTCTTGAGCGTGACCTTGACCGCAGCGTCGTTGGCGTTGGCGTTCTCGGAATCGAAGGTGCGCTTGTTGAAAGTCCATACCACTTCACCAGTGGCGAGGTTATCGACAGCATCGGGCTTGCCGGCAAAGGACTCGATGTCCGGTGCCGCGCGATCCACCACTTTGCCCTGAAATACGCTGCGCGAATAACCGAATTCGCCCGAGCAGCCCGCCACAAGGAGCAGGGCGGCGCACACGCCGCTGACGATGGTGTGACGTGCTGCACGCAGGATGGAGTAAGCCATTTCAGGATTCCGTAACGGGGATTGAATCAGGCTGACATTGCAACATGGCGGCCTTACAACAGACTGACTCCGGCAGTGTGGCCTGTAACCCTTGGTGGGAGCCATTCTTCAGGGGGCGGTCGGCTACATCCCGCCCGGATAATTCGGCCCGTCACTGCCTTGCGGCGTCACCCAGTGAATGTTTTGCGACGGGTCCTTGATGTCGCAGGTTTTGCAATGGACGCAGTTTTGCGCGTTGATTTGCAGGCGGTCGGTGTTGTCTTCGGCTTTGACAAACTCGTAGACCCCGGCCGGGCAGTAGCGCGCTTCCGGCCCGGCGAATGTGGCCAGGTTGAGGCTGACCGGAATCGACGCATTTTTGAGCGTCAAATGCACCGGCTGGTTTTCTTCGTGGTTGGTGTTGGAGATGAACACCGAGGAGAGGCGGTCGAAGCTGATCTTGCCGTCCGGTTTTGGATAGTCAATCGGTGCGCAGGCGCTGGCCGGCTTGAGGCATTCGTGGTCGGCGTGTTGATGATGCAGTGTCCACGGCACATTGCCGCCGAACAATTTTTGCTCAATGCCGACCATCAGCGTGCCAGTGTACAAGCCCTTGGCCATCCACTGCTTGAAATTGCGCGCGTGGTTGAGCTCGGTGTGCAGCCAACTGGTTTTGAACGCGTCCGGATAGGCCGTGAGTTCGTCGTGCGCACGGCCCGCGCCCACCGCATCGAACGCGGCTTCGGCCGCCAGCATGCCGGTTTTGATGGCGGCGTGGCTGCCCTTGATGCGTGAGGCGTTGAGAAAGCCGGCGTCGTCACCCACCAATGCGCCACCCGGGAAGGTGAGCTTGGGCAGCGACAAAATGCCGCCCGCCGTGATGGCGCGGGCACCGTAGGCGATGCGTTTGCCGCCTTCAAAAAACGGCTTGATATGCGGGTGCAGCTTGTAGCGCTGGAATTCTTCGAATGGGCTGAGGTAAGGATTTTCATAGGCCAGGCCCACCACGAACCCCACCGCCACCAGATTGTTTTCGAGGTGATACAGGAACGAGCCGCCGTAGGTGGCGCGGTCCAGCGGCCAGCCCGCGCTATGCACTACCAGGCCCGGCACATGTTTGGCGGGATCGACTTCCCACAACTCTTTGAGGCCAAGACCGTAGACCTGCGGGTCGCTGCCATCACGCAGATTGAAGCGCTCCATCAATTGTTTGCCCAGGTGGCCGCGGCAGCCCTCGGCAAACACCGTGTATTTGGCATGCAGTTCCATGCCTTCCTGGAACGCCTCGGTGGGCTGGCCGTCACGGCCCACGCCGACACTGCCGGTGGCGACGCCTTTGACCGCGCCTTGGTCGTTGAACAATACTTCGGCACCGGCGAAGCCGGGATAAATTTCGACTCCGAGGTCTTCGGCCTTTTTGCCGAGCCAGCGGCACACATTGCCCAGGCTCACCACATAGTTGCCGTGATTCTGAAAATTGGCCGGCAGGGCGAAATTGGGCACCTTGAAGCCGCCGCCTTCGGTGAGGAACAAAAAGCGGTCTTCGGTCACCGGCTGGTTGAGTGGCGCGCCGTCTTCCTGCCAGCTCGGCCACAACTCGTTGATCGCGATCGGATCCATCACCGCGCCCGACAAAATGTGCGCGCCGATTTCCGAGCCTTTTTCAATCAGGCAGACGTTGAGCTCGCTTCCCTTGGTCTGGGCCAATTGCTTCAAGCGGATCGCGGCAGCCAGACCGGCCGGGCCGCCGCCCACGATCAACACATCGTATTGCATCACTTCACGGGTCATGGCGGGCCTCTTTGCCGTTGTGGTTTTCGCGCTGTGGTTCGCTTGCTGGTTCGCTGCTTGATTCGCGGGTTAGTGCGCTTGGTGGTTCGCTGATTCGCTGCCTGGTCACATCAATCGCTGCTGCAACTTGGTGTGGTCAAACCGGTCAGCGCTGCCCGGTTTTGACCTGGCCCAGCACATCGGGAAATTCACGCGGTGCGCAGCGCCAATATTGTTTCGGTGCGGCGACCGTTGCCCCCAGCACGGTGGCAGCATGCCACGGCCAGCGCGGGTTGTAGAGCATGGCACGCGCGAGCGCGACCATGTCGGCCTGCCCGGACGCGATGATTTTTTCGGCTTGATGCGGGTCGGTGATGAGGCCCACCGCCATGATCGGCAGGCCCGGCACCGCCTTGCGGATGGTCTCGGCAAACGGCACCTGATAGCCCGGCCCGAGGGTGATTTTTTGCAGGGCCGGTGCGACCCCGCCGGACGAACAATCGAGCCAATGGCAGCCGCGCGCGTGCAGGGCGCGGGCCAGCACAATCGACTGCTCGACATCCCAGCCACCCTCGACCCAGTCGGTGGTGGATAGGCGCACGCCCAGCGGTTTGTGCGCTGGCCAGACCGCACGCACAGCGTCGAACACTTCGAGGAACAGGCGCATGCGGTTGGCAATCGGCCCGCCGTATTCGTCGGTGCGCTGATTCGCCACCGGCGACAGGAACGAGTGCAGCAGGTAGCCATGTGCGCCGTGCAGTTCAAGTGCATCAATGCCGAGGCGCTCAGCGCGCTGCGCGGTGGCGGCGAATTCAGCGATGACAGCCTTGATCTCGGCGACAGTCATGGCATGCACTGGCGCTTCGCCCGGCAGGTGCGAGAGGGCGAAGGGGCCAGCCGGCACCCAGGCACCGGGTTCGCCTTGAGCAATCAGCATGCCGCCATTCCACGGTTCGTGGCTCGACGCTTTGCGGCCGGCGTGGCCGATCTGCATTGCGACCGGAATATCCGAGTGCTGGCGCACGGCAGCGAGCACGCGCACCAGCGCCGCTTCGTTGGCGTCCGAATACAGGCCGAGGCAGCCGGGCGTGATGCGGCCGGCGGCAGAGACGGCAGTCGCTTCGATCACCAGCATGCCGGCACCGGAAATGGCGAGCTGGCCCAAGTGCATCAGATGCCAATCCTGCGCGCTGCCGTCAACGGCGGAGTATTGGCACATGGGTGAAATAACGATACGGTTGCGCAGCTTGAGTGCGCCAAGATCAATTGGGGAAAACAGGGCTGAGGACACGTGGGAGGCCATTGAAAAGGGAGTGGGAGGGAAGTGAGACAGGGAGATAAGACAGGGGGGTAAGACGTGAACAGGGAGATAAGACAGGAGCGGGACCGGCGCGAGAGACCTGAGGAGACGGAGACGGCGGGACGGAGACGGAGACGGCGGCGAGCGCGAAATTGTAGCCGCTTCGATTGCCATTACACTGCGCTCTTTCCAAATTGGCGCAGAACATCATGGCATACGAAATTGATCTTTCCGGCAAAGTCGCTCTGGTGACCGGCGCATCGAGCGGGCTGGGCGCGCGTTTTGCGCGGGTGCTGGCAGATGCCGGGGCCACGGTGGCGCTGGCGGCACGGCGCATTGAGCGCCTGAAAGAACTGCGCGCCGAAATCGATGCCGAGGGCGGCGAGGCGCACGTCTACCAACTCGACGTGACTGACCTGGGCAGTGTGCGCGGCTGTATCGCGCAGGTTGAAAATGATTTGAAGAACATCGACATTCTGGTCAATAACTCGGGCGTCTCCGCCACCGCGCGCGTGGTTGACACCACCGAAGAGGACTACGATTTCGTGATGAACACGAATGCTAAAGGCGCGTATTTCGTGGCCCAGCAGACCGGCAAACTGATGATCGCCACCAAAACGCCCGGGCGCATCATCAATATCGCTTCAGTCGCCGGTATGAAGGCCATGTCACAGCTGTCGGTCTATTGCATGTCCAAGGCGGCAACGATTCACATGACGCGCGCGATGGCGCTCGAATGGGGCCGCTACGGCATCAACGTCAACGCGATTTGCCCCGGCTATATCGAAACCGAAATCAACGCGGCCCATTTTCAGTCCGAGGCCGGGCAAAAATTGGTGAACCTGCTGCCGCGCCGCCGTGTCGGCAAGCCTGAAGACCTCGACGCCTTGCTGCTGTTGCTGGCGTCCGATGCGTCCGGGTTTATCAACGGCGCTGCCATTGCGGCA
>JANOYK010000518.1:0-1846 GCA_031428855.1 Burkholderiales bacterium
CGCAGCACCCGGCACCGCAGCACCTTGGCCGCTCACTTCACCGCATAGGGCGCAGCGGCATACACCACCTTGCCGCCCACCAGCGTCAGCAGCGATTCAAGCAGGAACTCTTCACCGCGCTTGCCTAACGCGCGCCTGACACAGCGCGAAAGCGCGCCACAAAACTGCCGGCCGCCGCCCCCGCTCGCAGCGGCAGCAACACCGCCGCCGCCGCCTGATGCGTCAGCGCGCCAAGCAGCGCCACCGGCAGCCGGCCGTGAACGATCAGCAGAATCGTCCTGAACGCGCCGACCGGGATGTAATCGAACAGGAAGTCGATGGGAACAAGGCTTGCCAAATGGTCCGGATTTGGTGTGACTGAGTGGCTTGGTGTGACCGGGGTGAAGCGCCGCTGAGCAGCGTGCTTGCCGGGCAGCCCACTCTCGAAAAAATTATGCAATAACGCCCCAGCCCCGCGCACTGCGCCAGAGCGCATGCGATTCACTTTGCGGCGCAAACCTGCTAGTCTTTCGTTGGATCGGCCTGTCCCTGACGCCATCTGAGCGATTCGATTGACGGCATCTCACCAAAGGAGAAACAAACATGAAGCAAGTAGTTTCCGGAAAAGCATCACGGGTAACGCGGCGCGAGTTTGTGGCTGCGGCAATGGCGTTGTCGGCCGGTTTGCCGGCCGGTGTGAAGGCGCAGGGCGCGCCGGTCAAGATCGGTTTTTCGATAGCGCAGACCGGCCCGCTCGGCGCGGGCGGCAAGGCCGGCTTGCTCGGACTGCAAATGTGGCGTGATGACGTTAACGCCAAGGGCGGCCTGCTCGGGCGCAAAGTCGAGCTGATTGTGTACGACGATCAAGGCAATCCCGCCATGACGCCCGGTATCTATGCCAAGCTGCTCGATGTCGATAAGGTCGATCTCCTGTTCGCGCCCTATGGCACCAATCCGACTGCGCCGCTGATGCCGATGGTCAAGCAGCGCGGTCTGCTGTTGATGGGCAATTACTCGTTCGAGGTCAACGACAAGATCCAGCACGATATGTGGTTCAACAACTCGCCGCTGACCGATGCAGTCGCGTTCTCGTCGGGTTATTTTGAACTCGGCAAAAAGGTCGGTGCCAAGACGGTGGCGTTTCTCGCGGCCGACGCCGAATTCGCCCAGAACCTCGCCACTGGCGCGCGCAATCTCGCGGTGCACTCGGGGCTGAAGGTGATCTACGACCAGAAGTACCCGCCCAATACCGCCGATTTTTCGTCGATGATCCGCGCCATCAAAGCCGCCAAGCCGGACCTGGTGTACGTCGCCTCCTATCCGGGTGAATCGGTCGCCATCGTGCGCGCGGCCAATGAAATCGGCGTGGGCGATAGCGTCAAGATGTTCGGCGGCGGCATGGTCGGTTTGCAATTCGCACCGATCATGGAAAGCTTAGGCTCGCAGTTGAACGGCATCGTCAACTACAACCCCTATGTGCCGGAGAAATCGCTGGACTTCCCGGGCCTGAAGGATTTTCTGGCGCGCTACGCGCCACGCGCCAAGGCCGAGAAAGTCGATCCACTCGGGTTCTACCTGCCACCGTTCAATTACGCCATGGGCCAGGTGATCGAGAATGCGATTGCCGCCACCAAGAGCCTGGACCAAAAAGCCCTGGCCAAATTTATCCGCGAAAACGAGCACAAGACCATCGTCGGCAATGTGAAATACAACCGCCTGGGCGAATGGTCCGAAGGCCGCGTGATGCTGGTGCAGTTCAACGGCATCAAGGACAAGGATGTCGAGCAGTTTCGCTTGCCCGGCAAACAGGTCATCCTGACGCCAGACAAATACAAGACCGGGCAGCTCAAGTACCCGTACGAAAAGG
>JANOYK010000519.1:0-2407 GCA_031428855.1 Burkholderiales bacterium
TGGTCAAGGTCGATCTGGCCGGCAATATTCTCGAAGACGAAACCGGCCTTGGCATCAACGAGGCCGGTTACGTGATCCACAGCGCGGTACACAAGGCGCGTGAAGATGTGCAGTGCGTGATCCACACCCACACCAGTGCCGGTATTGCGGTGTCGGCGCAGGCCGGCGGCCTGCTCAACCTGAGCCAGCACGCGATGCGCTTTCACGGCCGGCTGGCGTATCACGACTACGAAGGCATCGCGCTTGATCTGGACGAGCAGTTGCGCCTGCAAGCCAATCTGGGTGACAAGTTTTCGATGATTCTGCGCAACCACGGCCTGCTCGCCTGCGGCACCACGGTGGCCGACGCATGGGACAACATTTATTACCTGGAGCGTTCGTGCCAGGCGCAGATCGCGGCGCAAGCCGGCGGCGGCCACCTGACGATTTGTGCGGACGCGGTGGCTGAAAAAGTGGCCAAGCAGTTCCAGCGTCCCGGCCGGCCATCGGCCGGCAAGCAGTGGGTGTCGAGTCTGCGTTTGCTCGACAAGCTTGATCCTTCCTACAAGCACTAAGCGTGAAACCCGCTCGCAGAGCCATTCTACGGGGCTTGGCGGCTGGAGCCCTTGCGTACCAAGGGTTTCCGGCCGGTGCGCAAGAGAGTTTTCCAAACCGGCCGTTGCGGCTGGTGGTGCCGTTTCCGCCCGGCGCGCTCACTGATCTGCTCGGTCGTGCGGTGGCCGAGCGGCTCGGTCGAGCGCTCGGCCAAAGCGTGGTGATCGACAACAAGCCGGGCGCAGGCACGCTGGTCGGCGCGGAGATCGTGGCCAAAGCACCGGCCGACGGCCACACCTTGCTGCTCTCGACCAGTTCCACCTTCGGCATCGCACCGGCGCTCTACAAGAACGCGCCGATCGAACCGCTGCGCGATTTCCAGCCGGTGTCGCTGATCGGCACGGTCAATTTTTTCCTGATCGCGTCCAATAGCTTCCCGGCGAAAAATTTCAACGAGATGGCGGCGCTCATCAAGGCCAGCCCCGGCAAATTCAACTACGCCTCGGTCGGCAATGGCAGCGCGCATCAGTTGTTCATGGAAGACCTCAAGCAGCGCCTTGGGCTGGACGTGCAACACATTCCCTACAAAGGCACCGGTGCGGCGCTGATCGACGTGATCCCCGGCAAAGTCCACATCATGTTTGCCGACGCCACTGCCGCCGTGCCCAACATTCAGGCCGGCAAGGTGCAGGCGTTTGGCACCTCGGCGGCCAAGCAAAACACCCTGATCGCCAGCGTGCCGCCGGTCGCACAATTTGTACCGGGCTTCGACTGGCAGGCGTGGCAGGGCATCTCTGCACCCATCGCGACGCCACCCGCCGTGATCGCACGCCTCTCAAACGAACTGCAAAAATTGCAGAACACCCCCGAGTTTCGCGAGCAGTTGACCAAGTTCGGCATGGAGCCGTGGCCTGCCAACACCCCGGCCGAATTCGCCGCGCTGGTCAAAAGCGACATGGGCCGCTGGGCCGAGGCGGTGCGGGTGTCGGGCGCGAAAGTGGATTGACGTGACGGCCGCTACGCTGCCGGGCAGCCGCCCTCAACGGTGAGCGGTGCGTGATGGCGCATTCGCAACCCCCAAACCTTGTCCGCCGCGGCGCATGACACTGCGGGACTTACCAGGGAATCTCTCCTCATGAATATCGAAATCATCCCGATCAACGGTTTCATTGGCGCAGAAATTCGCGGCGCAGATTTGTCGTGCCTCGACGACGCGTCGTTCAAGACCCTGCACGACGCCCTGGTGCAATACGAAGTCATCGTCCTGCGCGATCAGCACAAGATGACGCTCGATCACCAAATGGCCTTCGGTGCGCGCTTTGGCCCGCTCTCGATTCATCCTTTCGCGCCCAACATGGAGAACCAGCCCGAGGTCATCGTGCTCGACTACACCGCCGATCACCCGGCCGCGCGCACCGACATCTGGCACGCGGATGAAACCTTCCGCCCCAATCCGCCCATCGTCACCATGCTGCGCGCGCGCATCCTGCCCGAGCGCGGCGGCGACACCTGTTTTGCCAGCATGACTGCCGCGTATCGCGGCCTGTCCGAGCGCATGAAGCAATACCTCCACGGCCTCGAATGCCAGCACGATTTCAAACCCTGGCGCAACCTGTTCGCCGCCACGCCCGAGAGCCGCAAAAAATTGCGCGAGTTGGAAGATGAGTTTCCCAATCCGTGGCACCCGGTGGTGCGCATCCACCCGGTATCGGGCCGGCGTGTCCTCTATGTCAACCCGCAATTCTCGATCCGCATCCGCGACATGAAGGACGACGAAAGCTGCTCGCTGCTCAACTATTTATTCCAGCAAGCCCACGTGCCTGAATATCAACTGCGCGTCAAATGGCAACCCGATACGGTCGTGGTGTGGGAC
>JANOYK010000520.1:0-2624 GCA_031428855.1 Burkholderiales bacterium
ACCGCCGCGCTCGCGTGCCTCAAGCGCGGCTTCGATGTCGAGGTCTACGAGCAAGCATCCGCACTCAAAGAAGTGGGCGCAGGCCTGCAACTGTCACCCAACGGCAACCGCGCGTTGTACGAGCTCGGCTTGGGTGATGCCTTAAAGCGCCTCTCCTGCGAAGCCACCGGCAAGGAAATCCGCTTGTGGAATACGGGTGAGACCTGGAAGCTGTTTGATCTGGGCGCGGTCTCGGTCGAGCATTACGGCTACCCCTATTTCACGGTGTACCGCCCGGATCTGCTCGGTGTGTTGATCGATGCCGTGCGCGCCATCAAGCCCGGTGCGATTCAGTTGAACGCGCGCTGTGCCGGGTTTGAGCAGGATGAAAGTGGCGTCACGCTGTTGATCGAGACGGGCGCTGTGGATGGACCCGCTGCGGCAGATGTGGGAGCAGCCGTTGTTGCAAACGCTGGCGCACCGCGCCGTGTGCGCGGCGACGCGCTGATCGGCGCTGACGGCGTGCATTCCGTCATCCGCCAAGGCTTGTTCGGTGCCGACCAACCCGCCTTCACCGGCATCATGGCCTGGCGCGGCGTGATCCCGATGGCGCGCCTGCCCGAGCGCATGCGCCGCATGGCCGGCACCAACTGGGTCGGCCCCGGCGGCCACATCGTGCATTACCCGCTCAACGCCGGGCGCTTGATGAATTTCGTCGGCGTCAAAGAGCGCAGTGATTGGCAAGTCGAATCATGGAACGTGCGCGGCACCACCGAAGAATTTAAGGCTGATTTTGCAGGCTGGAACGAAGACATCCACTTGATGATTTCCGCGATCGAGGTGCCGTACAAATGGGCCCTGATGACGCGCGCGCCGCTGCCGCAATGGAGCGTGGGGCGCGTCAGTCTGCTCGGTGATGCCTGCCATTCAACGCTGCCGTTCCTCGCGCAAGGCGCGGTGATGGCGATTGAAGACGGCTTCATCCTCGCGCGCGCGCTGGAGGCGCATGCGCGTGACGGCTCCGGTGCGCGAGCGGATGACGGTGTAGCCTTGGCCCTGACGCGCTACCAGGCCGCGCGCCTCGAGCGCACCACGCGCATGGTCGAAGGCGCAGCCGCCAACGCCCGGCGCTTTCACAATCCCGAACTCGCGCACTCGGCCGGCGCACGCGCCTATGTCGAGCGCGAGTGGAACGAAGCGCGCGTCAAGGAGCGCTACGAGTGGTTGTTCACCTACGATGTCACCAAGGTAGCGGTGTAGCTTGGCGCGGCACGCGAACCAGGCCCGCTCCCACCCGCAAAATGGAGCGCCAGAGGCACGCGTGATTACGGGATAATGTCAGCATGCAACCCTACGTCACCAAGAAATCCCTGCACGACAAAGACGATTCGCTCGCCTACTGGCGCTCGCGCCCGGTCGAAGAACGCATAGCAGCGGTTGAAGCGCTGCGCAACGCCTACTACGCACAGGTGCCGCATGTTCAACAAGGATTTCAAAGAGTTTGTGTCATTACTCAACGCACACCGCGTTGAATATCTTGTGGTGGGCGGTTACGCTCTGGCGGCACATGGGCATCCGCGCTTCACCGGCGATCTCGACATCTGGTTGCAGCGCTCTGCGGTAAATGCGCAGCGGACGGTTGATGCGCTGCACGCGTTTGGTTTGGGTTCTCTCGATATCAGCGCTGCTGATTTGACCAAGCCCGACTCCGTGGTGCAGCTCGGCGATCCGCCGTGCCGGATTGATCTGCTCACCGCAATTGACGGCGTATCGTTTGAACCATGCGCCGCACGGCGCGAAATAGTGCAAATCGATACGATGCCGGTGCCATTCATCGGACTGGATGATTTCAAAACCAACAAGCGCACGGCAGGCCGGCCAAAAGATTTGGCTGATCTGGCGAGCTTGGAAGAAAACCTTGGAGACAAGAAAACATGAAATTGCATAATGTCCTCACAGTGAGTCTGGCCACCCTGTGCATCACTCTATGCCTCACCCCAGCCCACGCTCAACCCTATCCAACCCGTCCGATCAAACTGGTCAACGGCTTCGCGGCCGGCGGCAGCTCGGACATCGTGGCGCGATTGATCGCGCAAAAATTGTCCGAGTCGCTCAAGCAGGACGTGATCGTCGAGACCCGCACCGGCGCGGGCGGTGTGGTCGCCAACGAGTTTGTCACCAAGGCCGCGCCGGATGGCTACACGCTGGTACTCATCACCGGTGCCTATCCGGTGCAGCCGGGCATGCTCAAAACCCTGCCGTACGATCCACTCACCGGTTTCTCGTTCATCTCCACGCTCACGTTCTACCCCTTCGTGTTCGTCACCAGCCCCACCGCGCCGCAGCAGACGGCGGATGATTTCATCAAGGCTGCACGCGCGACGCGCGGCAAGCTCTCGTTCGCTTCGGCCGGGGTCGGCTCGATCCACCACCTGTCGTCCGAGTTGTTCAACGCGCTGGCCGGCACCGACGCGCTGCACGTGCCGTATCGCGGCGGCACCGGCCCGATCACCGAGATCATGGCCGGGCGCATCGATGCCATGTTTGAAACCATGACGGTGACGCTGCCGCAAGTGAAGGCCGGCAAGCTGACCGCGCTCGCGGTCACCTCAAAAGAGCGCTCATCATTTCTGCCCGATGTGCCC
>JANOYK010000521.1:0-10251 GCA_031428855.1 Burkholderiales bacterium
CCCATGGCCCAGGAACTCCGGTTTCACCGGTTCTCGAAAATCTCGCCCAACGCATTCGACTTCGCGCCGAGTGATCTGGTGGTCGCCGGCTGGACTGGCCGCGACCACCAGGCGCTCGAACATCATGTGCGCGAACTCGAAGCGCTCGGCGTCAAGCGTCCTTCCGCGATGCCGGTGTACTACCGCATCGCCGTCGGCAACCTGACCCAGAAAACCGAATTGCAGGTGGTCGGTGGCGACACCTCGGGCGAGATCGAGCCGGTCTTGTTTTCGATGCGCGATGGGCTGTGGCTCGGCCTGGGTTCCGATCACACCGACCGCAAGCTGGAAACCGTCTCGGTGGTCCTATCCAAGCAGGTGTGCCACAAAATTGTCGGCCCGCAGGTGTGGGACTGCCGCGAAATCGCCGGGCACTGGGACAAGATGATGCTGCGTTCCTGGATCGTCGAGGCCGACGGCACAGAGCCGGTGCTGTATCAGGAGGGATCGCTGTCGCTGATTCGGGAACCTGCGAATCTGATCGAAGGCTATGCCGGCACCAACCGACTCCCGGTCGGGACGGTGATGTTCTGCGGCACCTTTCCGGCGCTTGGCGGCATCCGCGCGGCGCGGCGCTTCATCGGTGAGCTCGAAGACCCGGTACTGGGCCGCAAGTTGCGCTTCCACTACGAAACGGAAGTCCTGCCGGTGGTCGAGTAAGGCTGCACCGCGTGCTGCGCACCCGCACGGCGCATGCAGTAGCGCTCCTTGCAGAGGGTGCCACAACACTCCGGCCCAGGCGTCCTTGATCCGCCCAGATTGCCGCTTGCATGAACAGCTGGACTTTTCTCGACCTTGAAACAACCGGTGCCTCGGCGCGCGGCGACCGCATCACCGAAGTGGGTCTGATCCGTGTTGAAGACGGCGTCGAAGTCGATGAGTGGTCACAACTTCTCAACCCGGGCAGGTCGATTCCGCCGCAGATCGTGCGCCTCACCGGCATCACCAATCAGATGGTGGCCGGTGCGCCGCGCTTTGCAGACATCGCCGCGCAACTTCTCGAGCGCCTTGGCGAGAGCGTGATGGTGGCGCACAACGCGCGTTTCGATTTCGGTTTTCTCAAATCCGAATTTGCGCGCCTCGGCATCACCTTTTCAGCCAAGACGCTCTGTACGGTGCGGCTGTCGCGCGCGCTCTTTCCCGAACAGCCACGCCACAATCTCGATACCCTGATCGAACGCCACGGCCTGGCCGGCATTGACCGGCATCGCGCGCTCGGCGACACGCGTGCCATCTGCACGCTGTTTCACAAGTGGCAGTCAGACATCGACGCCGGCACCTTTGATGAGGCGATCAACCGGCTCCTGCAGCGCCCCAGCCTGCCGGCCCATCTCGACCCGGATGCTCTGCGCGATCTGCCAGCGCGCCCCGGCGTGTATTTGTTCTACGGCCTCAATGCGCAGCCACTCTACATCGGCAAGGCCGTCAACCTGAAGGAGCGCATCGGTTCGCATTTTTCCAACGACTACCGCTCCGGCACCGACCTGCGCCTGTCGCAGGAACTGCGCCTGTCGCAGGAACTGCGCCGTATCGAAACCGAGGAAACCGCCGGTGAATTGGGCGCATTGCTGCGCGAAGCCCAACTGGTCAAGCAACTCATGCCCGCGCACAACATCAAGTTGCGCCGCAACAGCGGCTGGACCGCGATTCGCATTGACCCTGCGCCGGGCCTGCCGCAGTTTGTCAAGTCCGACGACATCCCTCCTGAGGCAATCGACGCCCACTATGGCCTGTTCGCTTCGCGTGCGGCAGCCAAAACCTGGCTGCTTGACGTGGCTGCGCGTGCCCACCTGTGCGCCAAGACCCTGGGACTCGAGCGCGGGCCAGGGCCCTGTTTCGGCTACCAGATCAGGCAATGCCGCGGTACCTGCGTAGGCGCAGAATCACTCGATGCGCACAGCCATCGCGTACACGAGGCGATGGAGCTCAAACGTCTGCGCCCCTGGCCTTATGCTGGTGCCATTTCCATCATCGAGAAAAGTGCCGGCCTGCTGCGTGAGGACTGGCATGTGATCGACCAATGGTGTTATCTGGGCACCGTGCGCAGCGAAGCGGCAGCCTGGGCGCTGGCGCGCGATGCAGAGCGGCGCTTTGACCTGGATGCCTATCAGATCGTGCACAAACACCTGGAAGCCACGCAGGTCTATCTGATGGTGCCATCACGCTAGGCCGGGCGCATCGCTACGGAATTGCCCGCGCCGCGCTAGCGCAGCCAGCATTGAGCGCGCCCCAAAGGTGCGCCCCAAAGGTGCGCTTCAAAGGCGCGCTTCAAAGGCGCGCCCCAAACAAAATGCCCTTTTACAGGGGCATTGTGCTGTGGCGGAGACGGAGGGATTCGAACCCTCGATACGGTTATTAACCGTATAACGCCTTAGCAGGGCGCCGATTTCAGCCGCTCATCCACGTCTCCGGACTTCATGCAGGGCTGGTGCGATTATAGGCGGTTCATTCCGCCAGCATCAATCTGCGGCGGCTCTCCAAGTTAATGGTCGCGTTCACATAGCCGCCACTTTGCGCGCCGGCTCAAGCGGCCTGATCGAGGCCGAAGGCCCTGTGCAGCGCGCGCACCGCGAGCTCCATGTATTTGTCGTCGATCACCACTGATATTTTTATTTCGGAGGTGGAAATCATCTGGATATTGATGCCCTCTTCCGACAGGGTGCGGAACATCTGGCTGGCGATGCCGGCGTGGGTGCGCATGCCGACGCCGACCATCGACACCTTGGCGACCTTGTCGTCGCCCCTGATGGCGGCGGCATTGATCGCGCTCTTGACCTTGGCATTCAGTACGTCTAGCGCCTTGGTGTATTCGTTGCGATGCACGGTGAACGAAAAATCGGTGAGGCCATTGACGCTGGCGTTCTGGATGATCATGTCGACGTCGATGTTGGCGTCGCCGACCGGGCCGAGAATCTGATAGGCAATGCCGGGGCGGTCCGGCACGCCCTGGATCGTGATCTTGGCTTCGTCGCGGTTGAAGGCGATGCCGGAAATGACGGCTTGTTCCATTTTCTGGTCTTCCTCAAACGTAATCAGGGTACCCGATATGGCCTCGTCTGCCAGTGGCATCATCGGGTCGGTAAGACTGGAGAGCACGCGCAGCGGCACCTTGTACTTGCCGGCAAATTCGACCGAGCGGGTTTGCAGAACTTTGGAACCCAGGCTCGCCATCTCGAGCATTTCTTCAAAGGTCACGGTCTTCAGGCGCCGCGCGTCTTCGACGATACGCGGGTCAGTGGTATAGACACCATCGACGTCGGTGTAAATCAGGCACTCATCGGCCTTCAGCGCAGCCGCCAGCGCCACGGCAGAGGTATCAGAGCCGCCGCGCCCGAGTGTGGTGATGTTGCCTTGCTCGTCCATCCCCTGAAAACCGGCGACGACGACGACATAACCCTTGGCAAGGTCAGCGCGGATCGCCTTGTCGTCAATGTTCATGATGCGCGCCTTGGTAAACGCGCTGTCAGTGAGCACCTTGACCTGCGCCCCGGTGTAGCTCTTGGCCTTGAGACCCTGCTCCAGCAGCGCCAGCGTCAGCAAGCCGATGGTGACCTGCTCGCCGGTGGAGGCGATGACGTCGAGTTCGCGCGCGTCTGGCGTGGCCGATATTTCTTTGGCGAGGCCGATCAGGCGGTTGGTTTCGCCCGACATGGCCGACGGCACCACCACCAATTGGTGACCGGCGCGGTGCCATTTGGCGACGCGTTTGGCGACATTTTTGATGCGCTCGGTGGTGCCGACCGAGGTGCCGCCGTATTTGTGGACAATCAATGCCATGATGAATGCGTCAATCTTCAATGCCGCCAGCGCTGATGCCGCGCTGTCGTGCAGGTCTAAGACAAAGCTGAGCATTTTAGCGCAAGCGTATTGGTGTCAGATCTGCGAGTGACGCGTTCAAGGGATGCATCCAAAGGCACACTCCGAGTGACACGAACGCTGGCGGGTACGCTCCGCCACAGGCAATCTCGGCCCGGCCATCACCCGCAGCACGGCGCAGGATTGTTAAAAACGCAACAAACCCGGCCGAAATCCTTTAACTATTGTTAACTCTGCCGCCAAACCCGCTCAAACCTGCTTTCCCGTGCCATTATGGTGTTGTCATAAGTTACCGCAAGAAAGAGGCGCATATCATGGGATTGTTTGAAAAATTCGACGCACGCTCGATCCGCATGAGTTTGGGATTGAATCAGGATGAGTTCTGGACCCGGATCGGCGTCACCCAGTCTGGCGGTTCGCGTTACGAGAGCGGACGGGAAATGCCCAAGCCGGTGCGCGAGCTGCTGCGTCTGGTGCATGTGGAGCAGATTGATCTGGCGCGCGTCAAGCGCGAAGACTTCGAGGTGATTGAACATCTTAAGGCCGACCAGCCCGACGTGTACCAGAAGCTGCGCAATGCGGTGAAACCAAAACGCGGCACCGCCCATATTGCTCCGCTGATGGCCATGCAGAACTGATTGCGCGCACCAACTGCGGCACCGGACGGCAACTGCGGCCCAGCGGAAACAATCTGCACGGCCCGCGCGCACTGCGAATCCTGCTGCGAACCCGCACTGCGGCGGCCCAAACCGCATCGCTGATATAATTTCCATTCTCGGTGTGTGGCGCAGCCTGGTAGCGCACTTGCATGGGGTGCAAGGGGTCGAAGGTTCGAATCCTTTCACACCGACCAATAGTCAAAAACACAAAAATGGATCAGCAACCCGCCGTTGCTGATCCATTTTTATTTCTGGCAACCCGCCGCCGCTGCGGCAAGGAGACCTCGTGAAAACCCATTGCTTGCCTGTCACATCATCGGCCACATCGTCTGCCACCGTCACTCCCGGCGTGCTCGCGCGCGCTGCCGCACGCTGCACCCTCCTCGCGGCGGCGTTGTTCGCTGTGCCAGCCCTGGCCCAGCCGTTCCCATCCAAGCCGGTGCGGCTGGTCATTCCGCTGACGCCGGGTTCAGGCGCAGACATCGCCGCGCGCTTTCTGGCACCGCGCCTGCAGGAAATCTGGGGCCAGACCGTGCTGGTGGAAAACCGCCCCGGCGCAGGCGGGCAGATCGGCACGCGCGAAGTGATTCGCGCCGCCCCCGACGGCCATACCTTGATGGTGCAAAGCGCCTCGCACGCGGTCAACCCGGCGATCTACAAATCACTGCCCTATGACGTCACGCGCGACATGATTGATGTCGCCCTGGTTGCCACCACCCCTTACGTCATGGTGACAGCGGGCAACGGCCCTTACCAGACCGTCAAGCAGATCATCGACGCGGCGCAAGCCCGGCCGGGCGATCTGCCCTACGCCTCGGCCGGTGTCGGCACCTCGACCCACTTGACCGCCGAATTGTTTGCCCAGCGCGCCGGCTTGCGCATGCTGCATGTGCCGTTCAAAGGCTCGCCCGATGCGATTACCGACCTGCTCGGCGGGCGCTCGGTGTTTTACATGGCACCGCTGCCCACCGTGGGCGGCATGCTCAAAGACGGCAAGCTCACCCCGGTGGCGGTCACCGGCGCCAAACGCGTTGCCTCCCTGCCCAATGTGCCCACGCTGGCCGAGGCGGGCATGCCCAATTTCAAGGTTGAACTGTGGTTCGGCCTGTGGGCACCGGCCGGCACGCCTGCGGCGGTGGTAGCAAAACTGTCGGCCGATGTCACCAAAGCGTTGCAGTCACCCGAGCTGCAACAGCAATACGCGCGCGGCGGCAATGAGGTGCATCTGATGACGCCGGCGGAGTTTGCCAAGTTCGTGCGTGACGAAATCGAAGCGAACAAGACGCTGGTGCGCAACGCAGGGATTCAACCGGAGTAGCGCGGTGGCGCTGGCGGTTCGCGCCGTGTACTGAAGATGCACACCTATGTGCGCCCTCTGTACGCAAGTTACGCAAGTACGCAAGTTACGCAAGTGATGTGCCTGAAGCACGCGCACGCCGGCACACCGCCCGCCTCCTCGCCTGCCGCCTGCTTGATCCCTATTCGCGCCCGCGCGCCTGCCACGCCGATAACACGCTCGCCGCCATCACAATCACGCCGCCAGCGATCTCTTTCGGCCCCAGCGTCTCACCGGCCAGCAGCCACGCGCCGAGCGCTGCAAACACCAGCTCCGACAGGTAAATCACAATCGCCAGATTGGCCGGCGTGTGCGTGAGGCCGTACTGCACGATCCAGTTGCACATCAGCATCACGAACCCGGTCACGATGACCAGCGCCGCCACTGGCCACGGCTGTGATGGCCATGCCAGCGGCTGGCCCAGCACCGCGGCAGCGGCCAACCCTGTGAGCACACAGCCGCCAAAAATATAGAACGAGCGCACACCGGTGTCGATCTCACCGGTCTTGCGCACCAGCACGTTCGAGAGCGCGAACGCCACGCCGGATACCAGCGCGAGCCATTCGGCACCATCGCGCGGCCACGGTAAGCCCAGCGCCGGATTCCACAGCATCACGGCCACGCCGCCCAGCGCGCCAGCGGTGGTCCACGCCATCTGGCGCGATGGCCGCTCCCCCAGCAGCCACCAGGCGAACACGGCAGTCCACACCGGCGCGATATAAAACAGCAGCACCACGCGCGCCACCTGTCCGTGAATGGCAGCGATCAAAAAACCAACATTGGCCACGCCAGCCGAAAGTGCGATCCAGATCAGCATGCGGCTGCTGCCCGCTGCGCGCACCTGCCGATGAAACAAGGCCGCGATCACGATCCAAGCCACACCGTAGGTGAAGACGGTGGCCCACGCTGCCGCCAACCCGGCCTCGCGCAGATAGCGGTAGGGATACCACACCAGCCCCCAAATCAGGGCGGCGGTGAGCAAGGCAAACACATTGGCAGCGGGCAGGCGCATTACCTCAATCACATCGGCATCATCATGGATACAGCGCAGGTATCACATCCACATTGCAACAGCGGCTCAGAGCGGAAACACGCGGGCTTTATAATGGCAGCATGAATCCGCGTCTTGCGCTGTTGCAGCCCTACCCGTTCGAAAAGCTGCGCCTGCTATTTTCCTCTACCTCAGTCGCAGCCGGCATTAAACCGGTCAGCCTCGGCATCGGCGAACCGCAGCACCCCACCCCCGATTTCATCAAACGGGCGCTGACAGACAACCTCAAGGGTCTTGCCAGCTACCCCGCCACCGCCGGCAGTGAAGCGCTGCGCAGCGCGATTGCGGCATGGCTGGAGCGCCGCTATGGGCTGCCCAGTATCAATGCCGCCACCGAAGTGCTGCCGGTTAACGGCTCGCGCGAGGCCTTGTTTGCATTGACCCAAACCGTGGTCGATCCCACCCGCAGCGGCGCGACGGTGGTGTGCCCGAATCCGTTCTACCAAATCTACGAAGGTGCGGCGATTCTGGCCGGCGCACGCGCGCATTTTGTGCCGGTCAGCGCGGCGCGCAATTTCGCCTGTGATTTCTCCAGCGTGCCCGAAAGCGTCTGGCGCACCACGCAACTGCTGTTCGTGTGCTCGCCCGGCAACCCGACCGGCGCGGTGATGACACTGGACGATTGGCGCGAAGTGTTTGCGCTGTCGGACAAATACGGCTTCATCATTGGGTCCGACGAGTGCTACTCCGAAATTTATTTCGACGAAACGCAGCCACCCTTGGGCGGGCTGGAAGCCGCACACAAGCTCGGGCGCAGCTTTGAGCGGCTGGTGATGTTTTCGAGCCTGTCAAAGCGCTCCAACGTGCCAGGCATGCGCTCCGGCTTTGTGGCGGGCGACGCGGCGATTCTCAAGCAGTTTCTGCTCTACCGCACCTACCACGGCAGCGCCATGAGTCTGTCAGTGCAAGCCGCCAGCACCGCAGCATGGAACGACGAAGCGCATGTGGTGGAAAACCGCCGCCTCTATGCCGAAAAATTTGCCGCAGTATTGCCGCTGCTCAAGTCCGTACTCGATGTCGATTTGCCGGACGCGGCGTTTTACCTCTGGGCACGCGTGCCGCCGCGCTGCGCCAACGGCTCCGATGTCGAGTTCACGCGCCGGCTGTACGCGGCGCAGGGTGTCACCGTGCTGCCCGGCAGTTATCTGGCGCGCGAGGCCGATGGCGTCAACCCCGGTGCCGGCTACGTACGCATGGCCCTGGTGGCCGAGCCGGCCGAATGCGTCGAAGCGGCGCAGCGCATCGTTCAATTTTGCAACTCTCTTTAAATCAACAGGAACCAACATGGCGCAACACGAACAACTGATTAACGACGCTTGGGAAAAACGCACCGAGTTCTCGCCGGCCAAACACCCGGCCGATGTCAAGGCCGCGGTGGACGCGGTGATCGCAGATCTCAACAAGGGGCGCGTGCGCGTGGCCGAAAAAATCAACGGCGAGTGGACCACGCACCAATGGCTTAAAAAGGCCGTGCTGCTGTCGTTCCGCCTCACCGACAACGCACCGATGCATGCCGGTGACCTCGGGTTTTACGACAAGGTGCAAACCAAGTTTTCGCATTTGAATGATGAACAGATGAAAGCCACCGGCGTGCGCGTGGTGCCGCCGGCTGTGGCGCGGCGCGGTGCCTACATCGCCAAAAATGTGGTGCTGATGCCGTCTTACACCAACATCGGTGCCTATGTCGATGAAGGCACCATGGTGGACACCTGGGCCACTGTCGGCTCGTGCGCGCAAATCGGCAAGAACGTGCATTTGTCGGGCGGCGTCGGCATTGGCGGTGTGTTGGAGCCGATCCAGGCCAACCCCACCATCATTGAAGTCAACTGTTTCATCGGTGCCCGCTCCGAGGTGGTCGAAGGCGTCATCGTCGAAGAAAACTCGGTGCTCTCGATGGGGGTGTACATCGGCCAGAGCACGCGCATTTACAACCGCGAAACCGGGGAGGTCACCTATGGCCGGGTGCCGTCCGGCTCGGTGGTGGTGTCAGGCACCTTGCCCGACTCGACCGGAAAGGTAAACTTGTATTGCGCGGTGATCGTCAAGCGGGTCGATGCGCAAACCCGCGCCAAGACCGGTATTAACGAACTGCTGCGTCTTTAATCAAGCTGCACCCGCCGTAACCCGCACGCCGTAACCGAGCCAGCACTGCCGGCCGCCACATTGCCCGGCACTGGTCAGCATCAATCCCTTGCAGGAGAGCCGCCATGTCAGCAATGAAACGTTTGTTCCAGTTGATGGCCGAGAAAAAGGCGTCCGATATTTTCATGTCGGTATCGTCGCCGATCAATATCAAGATCAACGGTGTGGCGGTGCCGGTCAACCAGCAGGTGATGGATTCGGACACCATCACCAAGCTGCTCTATGAGGTGCTGAACGAAAAGCAGATTCATGAATATGAAAACACGCTGGAGCTGAACACGGCGTTCGCACTGCCCGGCATTGGCGCGTTCCGCATCAGCGCAATGCGGCAGAAGAACACGCCGGCTGTGGTGGTGCGCTACATCCCGGGCGATATTCCGCCGATCGACTCGCTCGATTTGCCCGAGGTGCTCAAAGACATCATCATGGAAAAGCGTGGCCTGGTGCTGATCGTGGGTGCCACCGGCTCGGGCAAGTCAACCACGCTTGCCGCCATGCTTGACTACCGCAACGAAATGAAATCAGGCCACATCCTCACGCTCGAAGATCCGGTCGAGTTCATTTTCAAGAACAAGAAATCCATCGTCAATCAGCGCGAGGTCGGCACCGACACGCTCGACTTTGAGGTCGGCCTGCGCAACGCACTGCGCCAAGCCCCCGATTGCATTTTGATCGGCGAGGTGCGCGACAAGGAGACCATGGCGGCCGCTATCGCTTATGCGCAATCCGGTCACCTGTGCCTGGCCACGTTGCACGCCAACAATTCCTATCACGCACTAAACCGCATCATCGGCTTTTACCCTCTGGAGAACCGCCCCGCCCTGCTGCAGGATCTGGGGGCCGCGCTCAAGAGCATCATTTCGCAGCGCCTGATCCGCAACAAGGCGGGCGGGCGCACTGCCGCCGTCGAGGTCATGCTCAACACGCGCCACATTGGCGAACTGATCGAAAAAGGTGAAGTCAGCGAAATCAAGGATGCAATGGACAAGTCGATGTCGCCCGGCTCGCAAACCTTCGAGCAGGCGTTCTTCAAGCTGATCCGCGATGGCAAGATCAGCCAGGAAGAAGGCATGGCCAACGCTGATTCGCCGTCCAACCTGATCTGGCTGCTCAACAATACCGCAGCCGGCGCCTCCACCCCTGGCGGCAGCCCGGGCGGCGCTCCGGGCGCTGTCGAAATGCCCAAGCAGGCCGAAGAAATGAAGCTC
>JANOYK010000522.1:0-4012 GCA_031428855.1 Burkholderiales bacterium
GCCCTCATACAGCCTGACCGGGACGATCACATTGCGGCGGCCGGGCTGCGCAATAAATGCCGCAGGGCTGGCGTACAGCTTGGCACGGTGGACGCATTGATCGCGCAACTATGCATTCGGAATGAGCTGACTCTATTGACGTGCGATCAGGATTTCACGCACGCGGCAAAGCACTGCGAACTCAAGGTCTGGTCACGCACATCACGGGCACCCCGCTACTGATTAATCACCAGCGCGACGCCGCCCAGCCCCAGATGAGAATCGGTTGACCAGCACTGGCGCAGCTTGCGTGCCGCCATGTGATGCAGGCCGGCCGCATCGGCAAGGGTCAAATCCTGATCTTTATATCTGCGCATCATGGCGGTTGCGCCTTTGATCTCGGCCGGCCCAACCGGGAACACGGTCAGCGGTGTCATGTCTTCAATCATCGCCATGAATTGCATGGCGCGGAAGCGGTCGTAGCGCTTGAGGAACCATGCGTGGCCCTCGGCGATCACCAGGCTGGTGGTCGCCAGTTTTGGTGGGCCGGCAAACAACTGGCGAAACAGCGGGTGATAAGTGTCAAACCGGTCCAGCAGCGCGATCAAGGCGGACGTATCGACGTAGGCCTCAGGGCTTTTGGCCATAGATCACGTCATCAATATTGCGGCTCACATGCGGGTCACCCGATTCCACCATGCCTGCATAACGCATCCAGGGTTTGGACTCGTCTGCGGGAATCACGCTCCGCAAGGAGCGGCGCAGCAACTCAGCGAGCGAAATACCGAGGCGCATGGCCTCGGTTTTGGCTGCTTCGTATTCGTGTTCAAGCAAACTGATTTGTGTGCGGATCATGGTGGTACTCTCGCCGCCCACACTTGACCGGCTCGCATCCAATGGACTCTTCCTCACGCCACCTCCTCTTTCACGGCGCAATCGTGCTGCTGTTCGGCTTGCTGCTGGGCGCGCCGTATGCGCGCGCCATCAAGCGCGAGGCGGCGGCGCACATCGTCAACTCGTGGCGCGTGGCGCATCTGAGTTTGCCGATTGGGGCGGTGCTGATGTTTGCGGTGGCGGCTGTGCTGCCCTCATTCGTTGTTGCAACGCAGGTCAAATGGGTGATTGCGCTGACGCTGATTGTGTCGTCTTACGGGTTTTGCGTCTCGACCCCGCTCGCGGCGATCACCGGCCAGCGCGGCTTGTCGTCCGGCGGCACCGGGCTGGGCCGGCTGGTGTATGCCGGCAACATGGTGGGGGCGTGGGGTTCGGTAATCGCCGCAGTGGTATTTTTGTATGCGGCGTTTGTGTCGCTGTGAGTGCGGAAAAGCGCCATGCGGCAAAGCGGCAGCGGAGTGCGTTTGAAATTGAGCGGCGTGGTCCGTCTGCGCACAACACAGCTCGAAGACCTGCCCAACATCGGCAAATCCATCGCCGCTGATTTGCGGCGCATTGGCATTGCTTCGCCGGCGCAGCTTGCCCGGCGCGCGCCGCTGGCCACGTTTCGCAGATTGGCTGCCGTGATGGGACGGCGTCACGATCCTTGTGTGCTCTATACGCTGCTGGCAGCCCGGCATTTTTTTGCGAACGGCGCGGCGCTACCGTGGTGGAAATTTACGGCGCAGGGAAAACAGTTGTTGCAGACTGGCCGCCCGCGAAAAAATACCGTGCCGCCGGGTGTGTTGGCCGATTGACGGATACTGCGGTACGCGGCGTCAACGGTTGAAGGGGTCGCGGTTACAAGATTGCTTGTTTCGGCCAATCACTACGGGACAATCTGCATGACTCAAAAACGTGTCAAGGCCATTTCGTGGCTGGCCGATGTCGAGGAGCATGATTACCCGGCGGCCGAATCCTATTTGCGCCTGATCTACTCGGCCAAGCGCGCGGCGAAAATGGTGCTGCAGTTGCGCGGCGCGGGTCTGGTGGAGTTCAAGGCCAAGGATATTTTCCGCGCGTCCGGGTTGTCATTGCTCGGCGTGAGCAATTTGCAT
Organism: Burkholderiales bacterium; assembly: GCA_031428855.1. GTDB lineage: Bacteria > Pseudomonadota > Gammaproteobacteria > Burkholderiales > JAEUOS01 > CANJDH01. Next base: position 1,971 of record JANOYK010000522.1, read on the forward strand.
GTGGGAAAAGACCGCAAAAAAATCGCGGCGGGCAAACGTCTGTCACCACTGCTGCTGGTGCGCGACGATGCCAACGGCAAGGTGGTGATCGCTGATGGCTACCACCGGCTGTGTGCGGTCTATGGCGTGGATGAAGACGCGCTGATTCCCTGCAAGATCAATTGATGCCGCGCACCTCAGACATGCGCGGCGCAGTGAAACTGGCGGCCGATGCGGCTGCCGGGGTGAGCCGCATCGCCGAGGGTGTGCATCAGTCGGTGTGGTCGGTACTCGGCGTGCCCGGTGGAAAAACGGCGCAGCGCACCGGCGGCCTCACCGGTTTGATTTACGCCAGCGTGCGCGGCGTGGCGCAATTACTGGGCAAGGGCGTTGATACGCTATTGGCAACGCTGCAGCCGCTGCTCGATTCGGCTGACGCTGCGCCGCCTGACTCACCGCAGCGCGAGGCCGTGCTGGCGGCGCTCAACGGTGTAATGGGCGACCGTCTTGCGGCCGGCCACAATCCGCTGGCGACACCGATGACGCTGCGCTTTGACGGTGCGGCGCTTGACTGGCAAACGCTGCCGCCGGACTTTCGGCCCAGCGGCAAAGTGATGCTGCTGGTTCACGGTTTGTGCATGAATGCTTTGCAGTGGCAACGGCACCCCGCGCCGCCCGCCGCCGGCACGACGGGTCAGGGTCATGCGCAAGCGCTGGCGTCTGCGCTCGGTTACACGCCGGTCTACCTGCGCTACAACACCGGCTTGCACATTTCGCAAAACGGCCGTGAACTGGCGGGGCAATTGACCCAGCTTGCGGCGCACTGGCCGGTGCCGCTCGAAGAAATTGCGGTGCTGGCCCATAGTATGGGCGGCCTGGTCACGCGCAGTGCTGTGCATTACGCGGCGCAACAGCGCCTGCATTGGCTGCCGCATCTGAAGCACATGGTGTTTCTGGGCACGCCGCATCATGGCGCGCCGCTCGAGCGGGCCGGCAACTGGGTTGATGTGCTGCTCGGCAGTACCCCCTTTAGCAAGCCATTCGCCCGGCTCACGGCCCTGCGCAGCGCCGGTATCACTGACCTGCGTTATGGCAACCTGATGGATGCGGACTGGCAGGCCCAGGTGGGAAGTCAGGCGCACGGCCAAGCGCAAGACCAGACGCAAGACCAGGCACAAAGACAAGCGCAGCCTCGCCGCAGCCGTGATCGCCGCGTGCCAGTGCCCTTGCCAGACGGTATCGCTTGCTATGCCGTAGCGGCAGCCGTTGCGGCCAAACGCAGTCTGGTGGCCGAGCGCCTGACCGGCGACGGCCTGGTGCCGCTGCGCAGCGCGCTCGGCCAGCATGATGACGCGCAACGCCATCTGCATTTTGCCAAAGCGTCCCAGGCAATTTTCTATCGCACCGGCCACATTGCCTTGCTCCACAGCCCTGCGGTCACAGCGCAGTTGTTGGCGTGGCTGACACCGGCGCACACAGGCCAATCGCACCAGTAATGCGCGGCAATGCCGTAATGCGGTGCCAGACTGCGCAGAGCAAAAAAAATGCCCCTCGCGGGGCATTTTTTAAACAGAAAAACAAATCAGCGAATCGCGACCGGGGCAACCGTCGAACCCGATCCGCCCTGCAGCTTGAGCGGCTGCATGGTGAAGGCGAATTCATAGATCCGTTTCGCCGCCAGTTCGTCAAGCTTCATGTTCTCCAGAATATGGACGCCGTTGATGACCAGAAAAATCTGGTGGCCCGGCAGACTCAGGTCTTTGTCCGGGTTCGGTGAGACTTCGACCGGCCAGTTGTCTGACCCGACCAGGATCGGGTCTTTCTTGACGACCCATTCGGACGCGGCCACACCAAGGCCCGGTGTGCTCTTGACGAAGCGCGCATTGTCCTTGCCCCACAGACGGCCCCAGCCGGTGTTGATGATGATGGCGTCCCCTGCCTCGATGGTGACGTTCTGGCGCGCCACTGCAGCTTCGAGATCGGCCACGGTGATTTCGTAGGTGTCGCCGAGCATCTCGACGCCCTTGAGGGCGGCGATATCGAGCATGATGCCGCGCGCGAAG
>JANOYK010000523.1:0-3160 GCA_031428855.1 Burkholderiales bacterium
CGGGCCGGAGCCGAGAATCAGGACGCGGGCGTGTTTTGGGGTGGTGGAGGTCATCGATATGGCTAAAAAGGTGGCAGTTTGTGAATTAATTCACGCTATAATTTACGCGATTAAGGGGAGGGGGCTGGTATGCGGTGCCCGTTTGCCTGTCGTCCGAATTGAATCTTTTGGTCAATCTGGACAAGACTGGCAGCGCGCGCCAGAACGGGCAGCATTATCCCACAGCGTTCCTCGGTGATTCGATGTTCCGGGTTGTACGATTGAAGAAAAGTCTGATTCCAGATGGTGCCTAAGCCCACGCAAGACAATCGCCCCAAGCGCCCCAAGCGCCCCAACCGCCCCGCCGGCCCAGGGACGGTTATCCGCCTCACCCTGATTGTCGCAAGTCTTGCCGGTTTGGTGCCTCCAGCATTTGGTCAAGCTGGTGCCGCACGCACCGGCCAGCCACAGACCGAGCGGCTGTTCGGCCATGTTGGACCGGAGCCAGTGGTTGATGACGCTTCGCCCTCATCAGCAGCCGTCCCGGTGCCAGAGCAGACGCCAGCCCGGGCCCGTTTGATGCAACCACTGCCAGTGGAGCGCGAGCGGGCCATAGCATCGGAGCCGCCGCCCGCACCGGCACGTTCACAAAGCGTAGCGGCACCAGTGGCGGTGCCGTCTGTAGTCGCCGCACCGGCTGCTGTCCCGGTTGCGCCGGCGCCAGCGGTTGCCGCAGTGCCAGCGCCGCCTGCGGTTTCGATTCCGGTGCCGGCAAGTGTCGCGGTTGCCGTCCCATTGGCTACAGCACAACCGGCGGCTGCGGAACCACCGGAACCACCGGCAGCGCCGCCAGCAGTACGGCCAGTAGCAGTTGAATCCCCAGTGCATGCGCCGACAGCGGCAGCCTCGATCGCTCCAGCCCCAGCGGTCGCGCCGCCGCCAGAATCAGGCCCGGCGATCACCCCACCTCCCGCCCCCATCGCAGCAACCCGCGTGATGCAGGTGTCGGTGCCCGCTGTGGCGGCTGCGGCATCAGTTGCGCCGTCGGCGGCTGACCCCCAAGCGCGGTCGCCGCACCTGTTCGGCAACGTTGGCACTGAGACGCGGGTAGGCCCCGCCACGGTGGTCGCCCAGGCGCCAGGCGCGGGCGGCGCGCCGGTGCCCGCTGCGCCGGTGACGCCTCAGGTGCAGACCAAGCCTGCAGCAGCGCCGGTTGCGCCGTCTGCCGCCGCTGCGCCCAGCGGCCCAAAATTTGAGATTCGCAGATTCGACGTCGAAGGTGCCACACTCATCGCCACAGAGCGCTTTGCGCCGTTGTTGCAGCCCTTTGTCGGGCTTAACAAGGATTTTGGCGACGTGCAGCAAGCGCTTGAAGTGGTCGAGAAGCTGTTTGTGTCAGAAGGCTATGGCTCGGTGCAGGTGTTGCTGCCCGAGCAGGAGCTGGAGCAGGGCGCGATCAAGTTCAAAGTGGTTGAACCCAAGGTGGCGCGCATTCTGGTGGAAGGCAACAAGGAATATTCCGAAGCCAATGTGCTTGCCAGCCTGCCGGGCCTCAAGGCGGGCGAAGCGCCCAACAGTATTGTGATCGCGTCCAATTTGCGGCTTGCCAACGAGAATCCGGGCAAAGCGACCACGGTGCTGTTGCGCGCGGGCAGCAACGATGGCGAGGTTGAAGCCGTGGTCAAGGTCAACGAAGACCAGCTGGCCCGATTCAATTACTCCTTTGATAACACCGGCACCGACGTGACCGGGCGTGGTGCCGCCGGTAATTACCGGCACGGTATCGGCGCGTCCTACGCCAATGCTTTTGGACTCGATCACGTCCTGGCGGCGCAAGTGATTACGTCCCCGCAGGAAAAACGCGACTTTCGCGTCGGCATCAGCAAGGATGTGCTGATCGTTGGTTTGGCATACCGGATTCCACTCTATGAATCCGGCAATATGCTCGACTTTACGGCCGGTTATTCAAACGTCAATTCGGGGGTGGTGCAGGGGCTGTTTGCCATTTCGGGGCGCGGTTCGGTGTTTGGCGCACGCTTGACCCAAAACCTGCCGCGGGTTGGCGACTACGACCACCGGCTCATTTACGCTGCTGATTTTCGCGCCTATGGCAACAGTGTGGTGCAGGTGGGCGGCCCGGCATTTGTGCCAGACATCACCGTCAAGCCGGTCAGCCTGACATATTCGGGAACATTGCGCGAAGCAAATGCCGAATCTACCGGCTACTTGAGTTACAACCAGAATTTACCCGGCGGCGGTAATGGCGGCAGCGGGCAGTGGGAAGCCAACAGCCGGCCCGGTTTTGTCGGGGCGCGTCCTGGTGGCCGGCCGGGCTACACGCTGTGGCGTTTTGGTTTTTCCCATTTCCGCGCGTTTGCGAGCGATTGGCAGGCGCGCTTCAACCTAGTCGGGCAAGCTACCAAAGACCGCCTGATTGCGCAGGAACAGTTTGGTCTTGGCGGCGCCAATTCGGTGCGTGGCTTTGTTGAGCGTCAGTTCTCCAATGATTGGGGCTCTTATGCCAACTTGGAGGTGTACACCCCTGATGTAGCGCCGTTGCTTGGGTTTAGCGCTGAGAACAAGGTGCGCTTCCTGGTATTTCAGGACTATGGACATGTCGTTCGCAACGGCACAGACGCGAATCAGGCTGACCGCACCACCGCCGCTGGTGCCGGCTTTGGCCTGCGCCTCACACGCGGCAGCAGTCTGAGCATCAAGCTCGATGCAGCGTGGGCCAACCGGCCGTCCAATTCGACCGGCAATACCGAAATTCCTACCGTGACGCGCAATTTCCGCATGCACGGCACGCTGGTCTATCTGTTCTGATCGCAGCCACCTGATTGGCGATTTTGTGACGATTCCCGTGCCGCATTCGCAAATTCACCCCGGCATGCTGCGCAACGTGCCTTTGTTTGCGGTGCTGGACGAGGCGCAGGTCAAAGCGCTGGCCGGGGTGATGACGCGGCGCACCGTCCCCAAAAATCGCATCGTCATGCAGGCGGGTGATCCTACCGATAGCCTGTACATCATCATCAACGGTCGGATCAAGGTGCAGATGGCCGACGACGAAGGCAAGGAAGTGATTCTCGCTGCGCTCGGCCCGGGCGACTTTTTTGGCGAAATGGGCCTGATGGACGACGAGCCGCGCGCGGCCTCGGTGGTGACCACCGAGCCGTGCGAA
>JANOYK010000524.1:0-2094 GCA_031428855.1 Burkholderiales bacterium
GCCGCCATGCGCCGCTCAATCCGGCAAATCATCAAACCCGAAACGATAATGATCGCGCTCGTCACCAGCAGCAGATAGAGCATGTTGTTCCATGCCAATGCGGTGCCGACGGCGGCGGTTACCAGCAGCGGGCTGATGAACTGCCCGGTGTTGGAGCCTTGGTTAATCATGCCTTGAATCGTGCCCACTTGCGACGGGTTGGCGGCATGGGTTTGCGCTGACGACATCACCGAGCCCGGCAGCACACCGACCGCGAACGAAAACGCGATGCAGGCGAAGTAGCGCAGGGCATCGGGCAGCGCCGGTGAAAAAATCATCAGGGCCGTGAGCGCCGTCGCCACCCCGGCGATGCAGACATTGGTGCCGCGTGCGACGCCACGCTGCATCAGCATGCCGCCCAGAATGTTGCCCGGAATGTTGACCGCCACCACCAGCGCCGTGAGCAGCGCGGCGGTCAGCAGCGGGGTCTGGCGCTCGCCCACCATGAAGGTGGGCAGCCACACCATGATGGCGTAGTAGTTGAAGGCGTAGCAGCCGAAGGCGGCAGCGATCCACCACGGCCCGGATTTTTTGAGCGGCCCGGCGCTGGCGCGCCACGACGGCGCTACGCGTGCTGCGGCGGCTGGCGCAGCAGCAGGCGGCGCGTAGTCTTGCCGGCGCGCCAGCAGCAGCACCAGCGCCGCCAGCGCGAGCACGGCGGTGACGGCCCACAGCGCGCGCCAGCCATGCGCGGCAATCAATAGCGGCGCGAGCAGCATGCCGAGCGTGGTGCCGGTGGGCATGTAGGCGCCCCAAAAACTGAACACGCGTTTGCGGTCGGCGTCGGCGCTGGCAAGCATCAGCAAACCCGGCGCGGCCACCACGATGCACAAGAACCCGGCGCCTTCGAGAAAGCGGCTTAGCAGCAGCAGCGTGGCACTCGGCGCAAACGCCCCGGCCAGCGCCCCCAGCAGCATGGCCGCAGCACCGGCCATGCACAAGCGCCAGGCCCCGGCGCGCGCGGTGATAAGGCCCATAAAAATCGACGCCACCACACCGAGCGTGTTGAACATCGACACCATCCAGGCCGATTGCACCAGGCTCAAGCCGAACTCGGCGCGCAGTACCGGAATCGCCGGCGGCAGCTTGCCAATAAAAATCGCCGCCATCACGCCCAGAAGAAGCGCTGTGGATGCGGCTTTCCAGTTGGTAGCGCTCAACAGCCGCTCCTGCCAAGGGTTTGCGGGCGGTTGCTAGTTGGAAAATGACGGCGAAGCGCAGTCATGCGCCGCCGCGAAAACAAGAGAAACCCCAGGGTGTCAGCTTCATCGGCAGATGATAGTGCTGACGCGTGTCGTCGATCGCGAAGCGGTAGGTGACGACATCGAGAAACGGCAGGGCCGGCAGCGCGATGCCGGCCGCGCGGTAGTAAGCGGCGGCGTGGAACAGCACTTCGTAGTAACCCGCCTGCATCGCCGCACTCGTCAACACGGCATCATCGAACCCCCCCTTGGCGTTGACCCGGCCGCTACACAGCAGTTTGCGCGCAGGTGCGGTGGCGAACACGTCGATCTGCAAGCCGTGCGCCACCACACCGCGCGACACATCGACCACATGAATCGAGATGCCGGCGGTTGTCAAGTTTGTCATGCGATGGCTTTCACGATGAGTGCGGCGGAAAGTGCGGCTGAAGGTGCAGCGGCGCTGCAACCGCCTGCAGCCACACCGCCACGAACCGCTTCCACCAAGGGTTTCAGGCCGATGGCGGGACGAAGTGTTCAAAAAAATGGAGCAGCACCTGGGTCGCCATCTCCGCATCTTCGGCCGTCATGGTCTCGTCCGGGTGATGGCTGATGCCGTTGTTGCCACAGCGCACGAACAGCATCGCAGTCGGACACACTGCAGGGAATACCATCGCATCGTGTCCGGCGCCGGAGGGCAGATGGCGCACCGTCAATCCCTGCGCGGCGATGGCCTGCGCGATCTGCTGCTGCAATCCAGGGTGGCAAGGCGCGGCATCGGCTTCGTAATAAGCATCGAGCGCGATCTGCACGCCGCGCCGCGCCGCGATGGCGGCGAACTGAGCGCGCATCGACGCCACTGCGCGGCGGCGCG
>JANOYK010000525.1:0-3400 GCA_031428855.1 Burkholderiales bacterium
CGCAACTGTAAGTCGGAGTGGTCCTGCAACGGGGCCGCGATTGCATTGGTGTCGAGGTGAAACTCCTACCAGGCATCGCGCTGCGTGCGCTGCTCGCGCACGGCGTCGCCGCGCCAGGTGAGCCGGCCCAGCAAATCGCCAAGCCGGTAGGACGGCGCGCTTACAGAGTCGCCATCAGACTCATCGACCACCACCATGACGGGCTTGGCCGGCGCACGCGCGGGCGCGCGGTCCAGCCAGCGCAATGTGACGCCATCAAGTTGTGCGAGGTAGCTTTTGAGCATGGGGAAATCAGCCACCTTCATCTTGGTCATGCGGTTTACGATTAACAGATTCTTCTTTACGATTATTTAACGATTCGACCGGCTCTTTGATGCGGTAGCGAGTGGAACGGCCGGCACCCAGTTTTTCAGCCAGGCCCCATTCGACCAGTTTTCCGAAATCCCCTGCCGTGATTGGCCGGGTGACGCCAAACGCGGCTTCGCATTGGCGGCTCGTCAGTTCTTGACCTTCGACGAGCCATTGCATCATTTTCCGCTGTCTTTCACTCAACTGCGCCTCCAGCGCCGGGCTGACGCGCAGACGCGCCGCCGGTGCGCGTATCCGCTCGACGTTGTCACCCGGCCCGGGGAAGGTGATCTGGAAGTAGCCGGTGTCGGTGCCGATCACCGGTGGCTCCAGCCCGTGGTTGAGCATCTGGTCGCGCATCCGCCGGAAACCGCTGCCGCGCTCTTCGATGCGGTGAAACGACGAGAGGCACTGCGCCAGCACAGGATTGCGCGAACACGGGCGGTATTTGCCCCGGCGCAGGCTGGCAAGCGTGAGCGGGGCCGGTGGCAGACCGGGGCTGAGGACATTCACGCGGTCGGCAAACACTTCAAGAATGATTTTGCGGCCGGCGTCTTCATACTGGCGATGTGCCACCGCATTGACCAGCGCTTCACGCAAGCCATCGACCGGATACTCATCGAGACGCACCCGGTCGAGCCCGACGATGCGCATCGGATGGCGCGTGTTGCGGTCAATGAAGTCAATCGCGCGTTCGATGGCGAGCGGCATCGGGCCGCGAATATCTTCGTGGTCGCGCGGGTCGCCGTCCGCCTCGGTGCTGCGATAGGCATCGGCCAGGATGCGGCACTGGGGAAACACCGCCGACGGGTCTTTGGCCAGCATGACGATGCCGGCTGCGGTGGCGTAGTGCTCGCCGGTGGCGGGGTCGTGCCAGACCAGGCCGCGCAGGGCAGCGCTGGCCAGCAGATCGTGACCGGTGAGTTCATCCGCGGTGCGCTGTCCGGTGGCGGCGAGCAGGCGGCGCGCCATGGCCAGATCAAGGTCTCGCCAGCGCACCCGGTGGAGCGGGCGGGACTCGAACGCCGAGGTGGCTTCGATGGTGTGCTCCGCGATTGTGTTCTCGTCGCTGGTCGGTGTGATGCCGAAGCGGTCATTGAGCAGTTTCAACAGGGCTGCACGGACTTCCTTCTGTAATTCGATGACGTTGCCGAAACGTTTGTATTTGGGGCCATCGGCATCGATCTCGGCGAGCAGGGCGAGAGTGCCCGGTTCACGCGGCATGCGCCGCTCGCCCTTGATGAAGGCGAGAACGGGAAGATTCTTTTCTTTGGAGCGGCGATATTCCGCATGGGTGATGGACAAATTGCCCACCGGTGATTCAGCCGCCGGTGAGCCATATTGGGCGCCGACAATCAGCAGATAGACCTGGCAGCCATCGAGCGCGGCGAGACAGCCTTCCAGCGCGTGGCGCGGCGATGCGGGCTCGAATTCGTAGAGCACCGGAAGGCAATGGGCGGACAAGAACGGGTCAGTGTTGACGAGGTTTTGCACAATCAGGCGCTCGTCTTCAAGTTCACTTTGCACTGAACTGACAAACAGCCGGAGTGCCGGATTCATTGCGGCGCTTCCGTCTTGGTTGGCAACGCGGCGAAGCTGGCCATCATGTTGCCGGCGTGGCGCTGAATTTCGATACTGTCAATGAGCCGTTTTTCATTTCCTGCCTCGTTTCTGGCAGTGAACATTATACTATATTAAAATACAGTTAATGTTATTTTTACCAATATGCACCACCACCTTGGTTGATGGCAAGCCAGGCGCAATCTGCCACACCAGCGTCGAGATCACCAGACGCCGCTTTGAATCGAAGCGCGGATCCGGTTTTGACACGTATTCGTTTATAGACGAAAATGCTTACATGCCATCAGCGACGCGACAGAATTTGGAAAGATTGGCAGCGAAGGAGCGCAGCATGAAAGACCGGTCTCACGATGAGGCGATGGCGGAACTCTTCAGGGATGATCCCGAATTCGCTGCGCATTACCTCGACGAAATCCTGCGCGACGGCGAACAAGCGGATTTGCTGATGGCGCTGCGGCAGATGGCGAAAGCGTTCGGCGGCGCGGGTAGCGTGGCCACCAAGGCCGGCATCAATCAAACGCAGATTTACCGGACGCTCTCGGCGGATGGCAATCCCGCGCTCTCCACGCTGTTCGCGATTCTCAAGGCGATGAACCTGCGGCTGTCGGTGCAGCCGTTGCGGGCATGATGTTCCGGATCAGTAGCCGCGCTGAGACCCGCTTCCAGAGCCATTCTATGAGGAACGAGTGCCGAAAGGCCGCTCGCACCAAGGCTTTGCGGCCGATGGCGCAGTGCAGTTTTATCGGGGCAGGCTCAGGCCGCGCGCGCTTTACCGCCACGCAGCGCTTTTTGCAGATCGCGCACCACCTGATCTTCCGCAATGTCTCTGCCTGATTTTTCGAGAATCTTCAGGGCGCGGCGCACATTGCCATTGCCGGCGCGGGCGGCAAAAAAATCCGCTGCGGTAGCGCGCGCCGAGAGCTTTTCGGCCAGCGCGATGGTCAGATACTGGTTCATGGCGACGTTGTCCGCCGCCGCCGCTTCCTTCAAGCCGGTGTACAGCGAGTCAGGCAGTCGCAGCGCAAAATTGTTGGTCCTCATGTTGACTCCTTCGAAAACGCTTTCCAGAAAACATCCGGTGGTGAAACCCGCAGGCCGAATGGGGCCTTGCTAATGCAGCGCGATGCTCTTGTGCTCCAGCCGTGACAGCAGCCGCACCAGCGGCCACAGCAACAGAAGATACATCAATGCCGCCAGCACCACCGGCGTGGCGTTATAGGTGAGCGCCTGCGCCTGGCGCGCGTTGTTCAACAACTCCGGCAAGGCGACCACGCTCGCCAGCGAGGTCAGCTTGATCACTTCCAGCGTATTGCTGATGAGGTCGGGCAGCACGTTGCGCGTTGCCTGCGGAATCACCACCGACACCAGGGTCTGCCAGCGCGTCAGGCCGGTCGAGCGCGCGGCTTCCCACTGGCCGCGCGGAATGCTCTCGAAGCCGGCGCGAAAAATCTCGCCGTAGTAGCTCGACGTG
>JANOYK010000526.1:0-5880 GCA_031428855.1 Burkholderiales bacterium
CGGCGAGGCCGAGCGCGATTATGAAGGCTTTTGGGCGCGGCTCGCGCGCGAAAATCTGGTGTGGCACAAGCCTTTCACCAAAACGCTGGATGAATCCGGCGCGCCGTTTTACAAGTGGTTTCACGACGGCGAGTTGAATGCTTCCTACAACTGCCTCGACGTCAACCTCACCAATGGCAATGCCGACAAGGTTGCGATTATTTTTGAGGCTGACGACGGCGCATCCCACACCATCACCTACCGCGCGCTGCATCAGCGCGTCTGCAAATTTGCCAATGCACTGAAGGCGCGCGGCATCAAAAAAGGTGACCGCGTCATCATCTACATCCCGATGTCGGTGGAGGGCGTGATCGCGATGCAGGCCTGCGCGCGCATCGGTGCCACCCACTCGGTGGTGTTCGGCGGCTTTTCGGCCAAGAGCCTGCAGGAGCGCATCATCGACGCCGGTGCGGTTGCGCTGATTACGGCGGACCAACAGCTGCGCGGCGGCAAGGCGCTGCCGATCAAGAACATTGTCGACGAAGCGTTTGCGCTCGGCGGCTGCGACGCCGTGCATTCGGTAGTCGTCTACCGCCGCACCGGCAACGCCGTCAACATGGCAGCCAAACGTGATGTGTGGTGGCACGATGTCGAACCCACGCAGTCTGACGTGTGCGAGCCGGAGTGGGTCAACGCCGAGCATCCGCTGTTCATCCTCTACACCTCCGGCTCGACCGGCAAGCCTAAGGGCATTCAGCACTCCACCGGCGGCTATTTGCTGTGGGCCAAGCTGACCATGAAGTGGACCTTTGACTTGAAGCCGTCCGACATTTTCTGGTGTACCGCCGATATCGGCTGGGTCACCGGCCACTCTTACGTAGCCTACGGCCCGCTCGCGATGGGCGGCACCGAGATCGTGTTTGAAGGCGTGCCGGTCTATCCCAACGCCGGGCGCTTCTGGAGCATGATTGAGAAGCACCAATGCACCGTGTTCTATACGGCACCGACGGCGATTCGCTCGCTCATCAAGGCGAGTGAGACCGACCCCAAGGCGCACCCGCGCAATTTCAACCTCAAAAGCTTGCGTATTTTGGGTTCGGTCGGTGAGCCGATCAACCCGGAAGCGTGGATCTGGTATCACGAGAACGTTGGTGGGAGCCGTTGTCCCATCGTTGACACGTTCTGGCAAACCGAAACCGGCGGCCACATGATTACGCCGCTGCCGGGCGCGACGCCGCTGGTGCCGGGTTCCTGCACGCTGCCGCTGCCAGGCATCATGGCCGCGATTGTGGACGAAGCCGGACACGACATCGCCAACGGGCAGGGCGGCATTCTCGTCATCAAGCGGCCGTGGCCGTCGATGCTGCGCACCATCTGGGGTGACCCCGAGCGTTACCAAAAAACCTACTTCCCGGCCGAGCTGGGCGGCAAGCTTTACCTGGCCGGTGACGGCTCGGTGCGCGACAAAGAACGCGGCTACTTCACCATCATGGGCCGCATCGACGACGTGCTCAACGTATCAGGGCACCGCCTGGGCACGATGGAAGTCGAGTCGGCGCTGGTGGCCAATACCAAACTGGTGGCCGAGGCGGCCGTGGTAGGGCGTCCGGACGATCTCACTGGTGAAGCCATCGTCGCCTTCGTGGTCACCAAAGGCCCGCGCCCTACCGGCGATGCAGCGTTGGCGATGGCCAAAGAATTGCGTGACTGGGTCGCCAAAGAGATTGGCCCGATTGCCAAGCCCAAAGAGATCCGCTTTGGCGACAACCTGCCCAAGACACGCTCGGGCAAGATCATGCGGCGCCTGCTGCGCTCACTCGCCAAGGGCGAGGACATCACGCAAGACATATCGACGCTCGAGAACCCGGCGATTCTGGAGCAGCTCAAACAGCGCGTATAGGGCGGGTGCAGTTCCCGGCCTGCCTTTTTCAGAAGGCGGGCCGGCAGCAGATCAGGGCGTAGACTCTGACGGCAACTATCAGGAGACTAGGCACATGGACAATCTGTTCTTGCTGCAAATCGTGAAGGCACTCGTCGAGATTGCCCTCATGTTCTTCCTCGCGCGCGGCATGCTGGTGCTGTTTTTTCTGCCAGCGCGGCACAAGCTCGATACCAACTTCGTCTACCAACTGTTTGTCAAGGGCACCCAGCCGTTTGTCTCGGTGATGCGCTACCTGACGCCAAAATTCGTGCTGGACCGGCACCTGCCGTTCGCCGCGTTTGGCATTCTGCTTGCATGCTGGTTCGGCTTGACCATCGGCAAGGTGCAGTTGTGCAGTGAAAATCTCAGCCATCAGGCGTGTGAAGCGCTGGCGCAAAAACGCGCGCAGCCGGCCGCGCCGGGCGCGCCAAAATGAAGACACTGCCATGAAGACCCGGTCATGAAGACACTGCTGTTTTTTTATCTGTCGCTGACGGCGCGCCTGTGCGTGCGCATGAAGTATTACGACCGCGCGCTCGATCTGTATAACGACATCGAGCAGCGTTATCCGGGCAACACCGCGCCGGTGATGGCGCAAGGCCACATTTGGGGCCTCAAGGGCGAGCGCGCCCGCGCCAAGGCCGAGTTTGAACGCGCGCTGCGCATCAACCCAGCCGAGGCGGTGGCGCATTTCAATGTCGGCTGGGTCTGCGACCAGCAGGGCTTGCACGATGAGGCGCTGGCGCATTTCAAGCGCGCGCTGGACATTAACCGCGAGCTGGACCGCGCCTGGTATGGCAGCGGCATCATCCACGTCAAGCATGGCCGCCACCTGGAGGCCAAAAAAGCGTTTTTGGAAGTGGTGCGGATCGAACCGATGAACCTGCACGGCTGGTATCAGCTCGGCATGACCCATTTTGTGCTGGGCGAGCTGACCGAGTTCGATGGCCTCAAGAACCACACGCTCAAATTCAATCCCAAGATCGCCTACCTGCTTGACAAAGACACGGAAAAACTGAAAGCGCAAAACGGCAGCGCCACCGCGTCAAACGCTGCGGTGGCCGCCTGACGCGGAGTGCCGTAAGGGCGCTGGGGGCCGCACCTGCATGGTCCGGAATCGCAGTTTCACGAATGCATCGCTTCACAGTTTCGCCGGTTCACAGTTTTACAGGTTCAAAGTCTCACGGGTTTAAAGGTTCACAGTCCGCACGGCCGCTGCACTTACCAAAACAGGAGGCATCACATGTCAATCGTCGTCAGTGAGAAACACAAGGAGTATTGGGGCAAGAACCTCAAGCTAACCGGCATCCTGCTGTTTATCTGGTTCGTCTCCACCTTTGTCATCATGTACTACGCGCGGGAGCTGGCCGAATTCAATTTCTTCGGCTGGCCGCTGTCGTTCTACATGGGCGCGCAGGGTTCGCTCATCATCTACGTGGTCATCATCTGGTATTACGCCAGGGCGATGGGCAAACTGGACGAAGAATACGGAGTCGCCGAAGGCGACGACTAAGGAGAACGACATGGCCAGTTCAAAAGCAGAACGTCTAGCGTTTTTCAAGCAACTCAAGGGAGCCTATACCTGGTACACCGGCGGCTTCATCGCCTTCGTGATCGTGTTGGGCATCATGGAGCAGATGGGCCTGCCGCGTCAGTGGATCGGCTATCTGTTCCTGATTGGCACCATCGGTCTGTACGCCGGCATCGGTATCTTGAGCCGCACCTCAGACGCGTCCGAGTATTACGTCGCCGGACGCCGTGTGCCTGCGCTGTTCAACGGCATGGCGACCGGCGCGGACTGGATGTCAGCCGCCTCGTTCATCGGCATGGCCGGCACGCTCTACCTGACCGGCTTCAATGGTCTCGCCTTCATCCTGGGCTGGACCGGCGGCTACTGCCTGGTGGCGCTGTTCCTCGCGCCCTACCTGCGCAAGTTCGGCCAGTTCACGATTCCGGACTTCCTCGGTGAGCGCTACGGCGGCAATTTTGCCCGCACCATCGGCATCTTCGCGGCGATCCTGTGCTCCTTCACCTATGTGGTGGCGCAGATCTACGGCGTCGGCCTCATCACCACCCGGCTCACTGGTGTGACCTTTGAACTGGGCATCTTCCTCGGCCTCGGCGGCATTCTGGTCTGCTCGTTCCTGGGTGGCATGAAGGCGGTGACCTGGACCCAGGTGGCCCAATACATCATCCTGATCGTGGCCTACATGATTCCGGTGGTGTGGCTGTCGGTCAAGCACACCGGCATTCCGATCCCGCAACTGGTGTATGGCCAGACCCTGCAAAAGGTGACCGAGCGCGAGAAGGTGCTGATCAATGATCCGAAGGAAAAAGAAGTCCGCCAGATCTTTGCTGACCGCGCCAAAGCGGCCAATGACAAGATCAAGGCACTGCCCGGCTCGCTCGACACCGAGCGCGCCAAGGTGCAGAAGGCAGTCGAGGATCTGAAATCGACCAACGCGCCGCTGGCCCAAATCCAGGCGGCGGAGAAAGCGGTGCAGACCTTCCCCAAAGATGCGGCAGCGGCCAAATCGGCCTGGACCAAGGACGCAGCGGTGGGTGCGCGTGCCGCGCCGCCAACACCGCACGCGGCAGTATTCCCGGGCAAGGACGAAGCGGCGCGCGATGTGTCACGCCGCAACTTCCTGGCGCTGGTGTTCTGTCTGATGGTGGGGACGGCCGCCTTGCCGCATATCCTGATGCGCTACTACACCACGCCGTCGGTCAAGGAGGCCAGAGAGTCGGTGTTCTGGTCGCTGTTCTTCATCTTCCTCTTGTACTTCACTGCGCCGGCTCTGGCGGTGCTGGCCAAGTTTGATGTCTACACCATTCTGGTTGGCTCGGAGTACGCAAAACTTCCGGCCTGGGTGGCGTCCTGGACCAAGGTCGATGCATCACTGCTGTCGGTGGTCGATATCAACAAGGACGGCATTGTGCAGTTGGCGGAAATCGCCATCGGCGGCGACATCATCGTGCTGGCCACGCCAGAAATTGGCGGTCTGCCTTACGTGGTATCGGGTCTGGTGGCGGCAGGCGGTTTGGCCGCAGCGCTCTCGACCGCTGATGGCCTGCTGCTGACCATCGCCAACGCGTTGTCACACGACCTCTACTACAAAATGCTCGACCCGCAAGCTTCCACCGCACGCCGCGTCACCATCTCCAAGGTGTTGCTGCTGGTGGTGGCATTGGCGGCTGCCGCAGTGGCAGCGCAGAAACCGGCCGACATCCTGTTCCTGGTGTCAGCCGCGTTCTCGCTGGCGGCGGCCGGCTTCTTCCCGGCACTGGTGCTGGGTATTTTCTGGAAGCGCGCCAGCTCGATGGGGGCCTGCCTGGGCATGATCGCCGGTCTCGGTGTGACGTTCTACTACATGGCGCTCACCCAGCCTTGGCTGCGCGGCGTGTTCAACGTCACCTCGCCGATTGCCGACAACATTTGGTGGGGCATCCAGCCGATCTCGGCTGGCGTGTTCGGCGTGCCGTTGGGCTTCGCGGTGATGATTATTGTCAGCCTCGTGACGCCCGCGCCAGACCAGAAGACGCAGGATCTGATCGAGCACGTGCGTTACCCGCATCTCGCGGGCGACATCAAAACGGAAGCGACGTAACGAAGTAAACAGCAGCAGGAGACGGATGCCGGATCCATACCGGCACCACAATGCCCGGAGTGATCCGGGTGGCCCCCGGAGTAATCCGGGAGCCGAAGCCCCGTCAGCCGCAAGCTGCCGGGGCTTTTTTGTGGCGCTTTTGTGGGGCTTGTGCTGTTGGCAGCAAATAGACTTGTCCGCTTTTATAGCAAATGAATTGAAGGACATTCTGTGCGAGCAGCATTAACGTACAGTAATGAACAAAAAGTAATGAACAAAATAAGGGATATCCACTTAGCTCCACTTACTTGGATTTTCTCGATTTCACGATTTTCTCGTATGTCACGGGCGCGGTCGCGACGGCCTGCTCAACAAGGCGATAAAACAGTAAGC
>JANOYK010000527.1:0-1986 GCA_031428855.1 Burkholderiales bacterium
ATGGGCGTTTGTTGTTTTTGACTGATTTTGACTGACTACTGTGGCTTAAAACCGTGTCTGACGCTTGGCTCATTGATACACGCCGTGTGGCCGAGCGCGGCGAGCGGCTTGAGCGGCAACTGACAGCGGCCGAACTGCCCCGTTTGCGCAAGGAATGCACCAGCCGGTTTGATCCGGTTGCAGTGACGGTGCAGGGGGTGTTTACGCCGTATGGCAAGCCCGGTGTGCGAGTGACGATGCGGGCTGATTTGCGAGTGCCGTGTCAGCGTTGCCTCAAACCGTTGCCAGTCGCGCTTGCGCCGGTTTGTGCCTTCGAGTGGGTGGCGGTCGAGGCCGAGATCAACTTGCGGGACGAAGACGACGAGTGGGATGCGGTGCTGGCAGGGGAGCAATTTGATTTGTTGCCGCTGCTCGAAGATGAGTTGTTGCTGGCGCTGCCGTTCGCGCCAGCCCACGCAGTATGCAAGCCGGGGGTGGCGTTTGAGGCGGGTGAGAAAGTGTCACCATTTGCCGCGCTGGCCGGCTTGAAGCGGTTGAAGTAACGCGCCAAAGCGAAGTGTTGAGAAGTGTTGCAGAGTTTTGTGTTTATTTTTTGAATCGAAGGAGTAGATCATGGCAGTCCAGCAGAACAAGAAGTCCCCGTCCAAGCGCGGCATGCATCGCGCGCATGACTTTCTGACCAACCCGCCCTTGGCGGTGGAGCCGGTCACGGGTGAGGTGCATCTGCGTCACCACATCAGCCCGACTGGTTTTTACCGTGGCAAAAAAGTCACCAAGGGCAAGGGCGAATAAGCTTTTGTCATTGCCATCTGTGGCGCTGCCTTGACGATGGCGTTTGACCCGGACGTGCTGGTAAAAATCGCGATTGACGCGATGGGTGGCGACGCCGGCCCGCGTGTCACGGTGGATGCTGCGCTGCAATTTTTGGCGCGCCACGCCGATGCAGGTGTAACTCTGGTCGGCCAGCCTGACCTGATTGAGCCGGTGCTGCGCGAACTGCGCCTGCGCCACAAGGGCATTGATGGCCGCGTGGAGGTCTGCGCCGCCGCCGACGTGATTGAAATGCACGACCCGCCGGTGCAGGCGTTGCGGCGCAAGCGTGATTCGTCGATGCATCGCGCAGTTGAACTGGTGCGTGATGGCTTGGCTGGCGCGGCTGTGTCGGCCGGCAATACCGGTGCCTGGATGGCGATTTCAAGCATGGCCTTGCGCACGCTCGAAGGGGTGGACCGCCCGGCGCTGTGCTCGCTGCTGCCGAACCAAAAAGGCGGTCTCACTTATATGCTTGATCTCGGCGCCAACGTCGATTGCAAGGCCGAGCACTTGTTTCAATTTGCCATCATGGGAGCGGCCTTGGTCACTTCGGTGGAACACCGCGAAATGCCGCCGATTGGCTTGCTCAACATCGGGTCTGAAGAAATCAAGGGCAACGAGGCAGTCAAAGGCGCGGGTGAACTGCTGCGTGCCGCCGGCGCGCGCGGCGAGATCAATTTTTTCGGTAACGTCGAGGGCAACGATATTTTTAAAGGCGAAGTCGACGTGGTGGTATGCGACGGCGTCGTCGGCAATGTCGCCTGGAAAACCGCCGAGGGCATGACGCAGATGATCGGGCGCAGCCTCAAGAGCGAGTTCGAGCGCAATGCGCTGACCAAGCTGGCAGCGCTGTTCTCCTTGCCCGCCATCAACGCCTTCCGCCGCCGTTACGACCATCGCCGCTATAACGGCGCAACCTTACTTGGTTTGAACGGGATCGTGGTCAAGAGCCACGGCTCGGCCGACGCCTATGGTTACGGCTGTGCGCTGGATCGCGCCTATCAGGCCGTCAAATCCGGCGTGCTGGCGGGCATCACCAGCCGTCTGGCGCACGCCGATTCGGCGCTCAAGTCAGCGGCCTGAGCGGCAGCCGCGCCGGCCAGCCCAGTCCCGCCCGCTGACGCTATCTGCCGTTGATGCCGGGCTGCGCGTGAGGAACCCAGGATGATCTAT